>JAKSBM010000270.1 GCA_022361135.1 Desulfobacterales bacterium
AGATCACATTGATGATGGATCCGGACTTTTTCTCCTTCATGTACCGGCCGGCGGCCTGGGTGGTGTTAAAGGCGGCCTTGAGATGGATATCGATGATGGCGTCCCAGTCCTCTTCCTTCATCTTCAGCAGCATGGAGGGCTTGGAAACCCCGGCATTGTTGACCACGATGTCCACGCCGCCCAGCTCTTTCACACAGGCCTCCACCATGTTCTGGGCATCGGTGTAGGAGGCCACGTCCGCGGCCACGGCCACGCCCCTGCGCCCCAGTGTTTCAATTTCCCCCACGGTTTCCCTGGCCGCAGCGTCGTTGGAGTGGTAGTTCACCAGGACATCGGCCCCTTCCTTGGCGTAGAGCAGGGCAATGGCCCGTCCGATTCCCCGGCTGCCGCCGGTGACAATGGCTTTTTTTCCCTCAAGTTTCATGGAGATTTCCTTTATATCTATAGGGTTAAAAATCAGGTATCAATACAATGCGCTGGTCCGGTGACTGCTTGTGGGCCTCGTCAAAACTCTCCTGGATGGTGGACATGGACCGGGTCTGGACAAAGGGTTCAAAATTAATCTTGCCCTGGGTGATCATGGAGAGCACCGAGGGGTAATATTCGGGCAGGCAGCCCCAGGATCCGATAATCTCGGCGTCAAAGGCCATGAGGCGGGAGATGGAGTATTCCAATTTCTGGGGACCGAATCCCACCACCACCATTTTTCCGGTGAAGGAGAGCAGGCCCAGGCCCAGTTCCTGGCCCGGCTTGGAACCGGAGACCTCAAAGATCTTCCAGCCGAATCCGGGAAGGCCGGCCTGCTTGCGGATGGCCTTGATTTCCCCGGCCACATCCCGGACACCCTTGTCCATGGAATTCACGGCATAATCCGCCCCATTCTGGAGCATGGTTTCCAACCGGTGGGAATTGATGTCCACGGCAATGACCGTGGCGCAGCCCAGGGCCTTGAGGACCTGGACCATGTATTGGCCCACACCGCCCACGCCAATGACAATGGCATGGTCCCCCACCTGGACATCGGCCCGCTTGGCCGCCTGGAAGGGGGTGGTGGCGGCATCGGCCACCACGGCCAGTTTTTCCAATGGGATTTCCCCCCGCTGGGTCACGGGGCAAAGGTCAATGGCGGGAACGGGAATATAATCGGCAAAGCCCCCGTAGATGCCCATGGAATTGCCCGGCATCTTCTGGGCCAGGCAGCGGTTACCCCGGCCGGTTTTACAGAGCAGGCATTTGCGGCAGGGCATGACCGCAGGGATGATGACCTCGGTGTCCACCCAGCTTTTCACATCATCGGCCGCGGCCACCACCCGACCGGAAATCTCATGGCCCAGGGTCAAAGGGGCGGGATTCACCGTGGGAACCCCCTGGTAAAAATAGCCCAAATCGGTGTGGCAAATGCCGCAGCCGGCCACTTCCACCAACACCTCACCGGCGGCCAGTTCGGGTACGGGAAGACTTACGGGTTCCAATTGGCCCGGGGTGAGTTCCCCGGTCTCCCGGTCCTTGGACCAGGGGCGCACCATCTGCCAGGCGTTGATCTTATCCGGGATGTTTCCCATTGCGCTCTCCTCTTCAGACAAAAGGGTTGGCGCCGCCCCGGCGCTCCGGAGGGGCGCGTTCGTATTCGGCTCAGCATTTAATCACTTTGACACGGGTGCCGATCCATTCCGGCGGCAGGTAGATCCGACCACTGTTACCCGAGGAGCGGACCACCTTCTGGACCATCTCCTCCCCGTAGATTTCAAATTTGACTTTCTTGGAAATGATATCGATGTGACGGGCTTCCTCTTCCGGGTTTTCTTTTCCCATACGTATCCGCTCCATGTCTATATCATAGCCGTTATAAGGTTTTATTCAGCTATTAATTGGATACGGTATAGATACAATACAGCTATCTGTCAACTACTTTTTAATCCAAAAGCCCCCACCCCAATGGGTCCCACCGTCATCTATCCGGCCGGGGAGCCACAAGGCCAAACATTGAAGATCCCCTTTCACCGGGGATTTATCGCTGCGACAGCGGCGAAATTGCTTGTTGAGTCAACAAACCCCTCTGAACCAGCAAAAAAAATTCAAATTTAGAAAAACTAGAAAAAAAGAAAGGGATTTCAGGGGGGACACATAATCACTTCACAGCCGCACTATAGCCACAAACCCATTGTCTTAGGAAGGGACCCAAAGCCCCCAAATGCCCGCCAATGGCGGCGTAGTTGACCCATCAACCATGGATGATGGGTTTTTGTGGGACCAATCCATCTTTTTGCTTGACAGGCTTTCTTTCTTTTCAATATAGTTATCTATCCTATAGCTGACATATAGTTACATTGTGATTATAAATTTAGCAGAAAGGAGGTGAGTGTTCGTCCCAGTCCCGTCTCGTTTATAACCCAGGGTCCCACGGCAGGGCATCGCCTTGCTGCTAACTTATCGAGGAGGTTTATAAAATGAAGAGGTTCATGGTTTTCTCATTCGTCTTTTGCATGATTTTCGCACTCACCCCCATGGCATCGGCCAAAACCCAACTCACCTATTCCAACTTTTTCCCCCCCACACACATCCAGAGTCAATTGGCTGAAAGCTGGTGCCAGGAAGTGGAAAAAAGAACCCAGGGTGAGGTGGTCATCAAATACTTTCCTGCCAGTACCCTGACCAAGGCCCCCCAAACCTACGACAGCGTTGTCCAGGGCATTGCCGACATCGGCATGACCGTTCTGGCCTACTCAAGGGGACGCTTCCCCATTGCCTCCGCCATTGACCTTCCCATGGGATACTCCTCGGGCGTCCAGGCCACGGCCGTTGCCAATGCGGTTCTCGACAAATTCCAGCCCAAGGAATTCAGCGACACCCAAATCATGTTCCTCCATGCCCATGGCCCCGGACTCATCCACACACGGGACAAGGAAGTGAATAAATTGGAAGACCTCCAGGGACTGAAACTCAGGGGCACCGGTACCTCGGGCAAGGTCCAGGCCGCCCTGGGCGCCTCTCCGGTGGGCAAATCCATGCGGGAATGCTACCAGATGCTCCAGAAGGGCGTTGTGGACGGCTCCTCCCACCCCATCGAAGCCAACAAGGGCTGGAAACTGGGGGAAGTGGTCCATTACATGATCCAGAATTTTTCCACGGCCTACACCACCACCTTTGCCGTTTTCATGAACAAGGGAAAATGGAACAAGCTCACCCCGGATCAGCAGAGGATCATTGACGAAATCAATGCGGAATGGGCCATCAAGCACGGTACGGCCTGGGACGAAGCCGACAAGCTGGGCATGGCATTTTTCAAGGAAAAGGGCGGCGTGGTCCTCCCCCAGACCGAAACCCAGGCCAAGGTATGGGCTGACCAGGCCCAGAGCGTGATCCAGGATTATGAGAAAAAAGCCAACCAGAAGGGCATTGACGGACATGCCGTGGTCAGCTTCATCAAGGAAAGTCTCTAACCCGGAGCGCGGGTTAAAAACGGGGCCCAGGGCCCCATGCTGAAATCGAGTCCACGACCGGCCCCATTGCGGGCCGGTCACTCTTCCACCAACGCAGTTGTAATTTAGGGTCAATAGTCAAATGAATGCCATTCTCGGGGTCCTGAACCGGGTCTCCCAACTCTTCAAATGGATCGGCGCCCTTGCCCTCACCGCCATGATGCTCCTCACCGTTGTGGACGTCATCGGCCGTTTTTTCAAACACCCCATCTTCGGCTCGGTGGAGCTGGTGGGATTCCTAGCCGTCATTGTGGTGGCGGCCGCCCTGCCCTACACCTATAAGATGGACGGCCATGTGGGGGTGGAAATCCTGGTCCGCCTCCTGTCCAAGAAAACCCAGCTCTGGATCGATGTGATCACCCGGCTCATCAGCCTGGTGCTCTTCGCCCTCATCACCTGGCAGATGTTCCTCTACGCCGAGGACATCCAGCG
>JAKSBM010000978.1 GCA_022361135.1 Desulfobacterales bacterium
ATGGCCAGAACCATGCCGAACATGGTCATCATGTTCACGGAAAAGCCCAACACCGACATCATTGCAAAGGTGCCCAGGATACAGACGGGGACAACAATGGTGGGAATCAGAGTATATCTAAAATTCTGCAAAAAGAGGAGCATGACCAGAAAAACCAGAATCACCGCCTCAAACAGGGTGTGAATCACTTTTTCAATGGCCACGGAAACAAATTTAGAGGTGTCGTAGGGGATGGTCACCTCAATGTCGTCCGGAAAATTGACGGCCAACTCATTCAAACGGGCTTCAACATCCTTTTTGGTTTGGAGGGCATTGGCCCCCGGGGCCAATTGCACGCCGGCACAGGAGACTTTACGGCCGTTAAGATAGGCGTCAAAATTATAATTTTCCGGCCCCACGGCCAGCCGGGCCACATCCCTGAGATGGACCGAAGATCCATCGGCATTGGCCTTGAGAACGATGTTCCCGAATTCCGCCGGAGTGGCCAAAAGGCCTTTAACCACCAGGGTGGCCATGAGTTCCTGATCCTCATTGCCGGGCCGATTACCAAAGCTGCCCGCCGGGACCTGGATGTTCTGGGCCGCAATGGCTGTATTGACATCGGACATGGAAAGGTCATAGCGAAGCAGCTTCTGGGGATCCACCCAGACCCGCATGGCCGATTCGGCAGCAAAAAACTGCACCTTGCCCACACCGCCCACACGGCGAATTTCATTGTTGATATTCCGGGCGGCGTAATCGGCCAGGAACTGGGAATCCTTACCCGTCACCCCTTCTTTATAGGAGATGGCATAGATTAAAAGGAAACCGGCATTGGCCTGTTCCACCTGGAGCCCTTGACGTTTTACCACATCGGGCAGGCGGGCTTCGGCCTTTTTAATCCGGTTCTGCACGTCCACCTGGGCCAGGGCCGGGTCGGTTCCCGGTTTAAAGGTTACGGTGATATCCGCAACCCCATTGGAGTTGTTCACGGATTCATAATAAAGTAGCCCTTTGGCACCATTGAGTTCCTCTTCGATGAGGCTGGTTACCGAATCGTTGAGGACCGAAGCCGAGGCACCGGGATAGATCGCCTGGATGGTAATCTGGGGCGGGGCCACCTGGGGATATTTTTCCACGGGCAGGCTGGGAATCACCAGGGCGCCGGCCAGGGAAATAAAAATGGCAACCACCCAGGCGAATTTGGGTCTGTCGATGAAGAATTGATACATTAAATCATACCTCTAATCTTATTCTTAGGTATCTATTGCTTGGGATTCAGGGTCATGCCGGGTCTCACCTTGGCTGCACCAGTGGTAACAATCACCTCACCGGGCTTCAACCCGTCCAAAACCTGCCAGTCGGCGCCCTTCATGGTGCCCATTTTCACGTCACGAGCCTGGACCACGCCCTGGTCACCCACAACCATCACCCGGGCGGAGCCGTCGGGTTGGCGCAGCACAGCACGCTGGGGAACAAAAATCGCATTGGGTACGGTTTTCAAGGTGGCCTTGACCCGGACAAACATACCGGGCAACAGCAGGGCCTTGGGATTGGCAAATTCAGACCGCAGGGAAACCTGGCCGGTCTGCTGATTTACGGTGACGTCACTGAAAAGAAACCGTCCTTCCTGGGTATGGTTGATATCCGCCAAAAGCAATTCAACCCGGGCCGGATCACCGGAACCATCGCCCCCGGGAGTAAATGCAGCCTTCAGCTTCAAATACTGGGATACCGGCTCGGTGAAATCCACATAGATGGGATCCAATTGTTGGATGGTGGCCAGAATGGTGGCTTCCCCCTGGCCCACCAAAGCCCCTTCCGTGGCCATGGCCCGTCCGATGCGGCCGGAAATGGGAGCCCGGACCGTGGCATATCCCAGATCCAGTTTGGCCGTACGGATTTCAGCCAGGGCCATCCCCTTGGCCGCTTCGGCACTGAGGAGCTGTGCCTTGGCGGAATCATACTGCTGGGAACTGATGGCCCCGGTTTTGACCAGGCGCTCATACCGGCGCATGACCGTGCGTGCATCAAAAAGGCTGGCCTCTGCCGAGGCTAGATTTGCGTTGGCCTTGGCCAATTGGGCTTTAAAGGGTGCCGGATCAATCTGAAAGAGCAAATCCCCCTTTTTCACATCCGAGCCCTCTTCAAAATTCCGGCTCAAAATAATGCCGGCCACCCGGGCTCGAATCTGGGCGGAACGCACCGGAGCCACACGTCCGGGAAGTTCACTGGTGGGAGTATAGGCCTGGGGAGTGATGGTGTGGAAATCCACCACCGGGGGCGGCATCTGGGGAGGTGCACCGGCCGGTGTGTCTCCATCCTTGCAACCGAGGGTCAGGGTTAAGGCCAGGAAGATCATCCCCACCAAGGAGGGATAAAAGAAACGTCTTAACATTGTCAACTCCTTACAAATAAAGCTGATATTTAATTTTTTCATGGTGGATCAAAATTTAATCCACATTATTTACACGGTTTATGAAAGGACTTGAATAGGGTATATAGTAACTATAGGGTCAAGTAAAAAATGATAAAAAAACCAAAATTCAAATACAGTCCACGCAACCCGGAATGAAAGCGGTTGTATCCTTTATCGATTTGGATCGGACCGGCCTGAAGCGGTGCCCCCGGCCGGCAACCAAACCCGTGGAAAAACCCTTGGATTTTTATCACATAATTTAAACAAGTTAGGCACAAAAACCCGACAAATCAAGGGTTACATACAAATGAATCACCTTTAAAAACGGAGATCCCGTGAATTTTAGAGTCATGGCCGGAGAAATGGCCAAAATGCAAAACATTTCCAAACAGACCCTGATCTACTATGACAAAATCGGTCTGTTTCAACCCTGTGAAATTGATCCCCACACCGGCTACCGGTATTATGCCATCGAGCAATGGCAGGAATTGGAAATCATCCTCTGTCTTAAAAACCTGGGCATGCAGCTTAAGGAAATCAAAGCCTACCTTAATAATACCCCCAAAAAACGGCTGAAAATCCTGGAAGACCAGGAGGCTGCCATCCAGAAAAAAATCACCGCCATCCAGACCTCACACAAACGGGTGAAAAACATCATTTCATCCCTCCACACCAGTTTGACGGTGACCCCATTCAAGGGGGAAATCATCTGGGGAGAGGCCATGCCCGTGCTTCACCTTCCCATCCAATCGCCCAACGATTCCCAGGCCATGCTCCAGACCCTGAAAAATACGGTGATGCGAACCCGGGAAGATCCGGAATTCCTCATCAAGGATCTCTTCTACCTGGTCAATGATGAGGACCCGGAAAATCCCCATTTTCCCAGGGCCATCATGGCCACGGATCCGGAAAATGCCAAGGAAGTCATCCCCAAGGGATACTGGGCCAGGCTTTACCACGAAGGGAACTTCACAGGCCTGAAGGAATCCAGGCAATTATTGAAAGCATTCATCCGGGAGCATGGTTACCAAACCAGCGGCCTGATCCTGGAACAGGTCATGTTTTCCACCATGATCACCTCAAAGGAAAAGGCCCATTGCATTGAAATCCGCATGCCCGTTACCCGCCCCACCTGCCCACCCGAAACCGAATTGGAGTGCCGATGACGTTTAAACTCATGGCCGGAGAAATGGCCAAGCTACGAGACATCTCTAAACAGACCCTGATCTACTATGATAAGATTGAACTCTTCCAGCCCTGTGAAATCGATCCGGAAACCGGATACCGCTACTACACCTTGGAACAAATCGATGAGTTGGACATCATCCTCTGTCTGAAGCGGATCGGACTCAGCCTGAAGGAAATCAAAGCCTATTTAAAAATCGATACCACCCCGGCCCGGATCAAAGCCCTGGAAGAACAGAAAAAAGTTCTCATGGCCAAGGTGGAGAACATCCAGAAAACAGTGATGAGCCTGGACAGCATGATATCCACCCACAAAAACAGCCTGTCCATCACCCCCTTTGACATGGGTATCCGATGGCAGGAAGAAATCCCCATCATCACCGAACCCGTTCCCGCCCCCAATGACCAGTATGCCATGGACATGGCGTTCATCAAATTTTTCCAAAATGCCCAAAATCAATACAATGCAGAAGTCCAGGACATCGTGGGATTTGTGGAAAGCACCAAACCCAAAAATGAAAAATTCCTTAAAATTGGCCTCCTCCGGGAAGGAGAAGCGGGGGAAACCATTCCAGCGGGATATTACGCTTACATCTATCACAAGGGGGCCTTTGAAACCATTGAGGCATCCTGGCAGAAACTTAGCTCCCACATCAGGGAAAGGGGATACCAAGCCACGGGTCCCTCCATTGGACGCCTCCTGCTCTCAACACTGCTGGCTGTTTCCGAGGCAGAATACCTCCTGGAACTCAGCGTCCCGGTGGAAAAAATAAATTAAACCCCGAAACGGCAGGCGGGACAATCGGTCTGGGAAATGGCCCCGCCCCACCGGACTTAAAAGGGACCAAACTTGATAGCCACGGCGATCATGAGGAAGATCAGGGAGAGGCTGGCAATGCCCACCTGCATCTTCCAGGTCCAGCGCATCCAACGGGGATAGGAGACCACGGTGAGGCTCAAACCGATGAGAAGCAGGGCATTGGTCGGAAAGATCATGTTGGAAAACCCATCCCCCAAATCAAATGCAAAAACAGCGGTCTGCCGGGTGAGCCCCACAATGTCGGCCAGGGGCGCAATGATGGGCATGACCAGAAAGGCTTTGGCCGAAGCCGATGAGATAAAGAAATTCAAGGCCAGGGTGAGCAGATAAATATAAAAGGCAGCCTGGTAGGGTCCGGTTCCCCGAATGGATTCCGAGGCATAATAAAGGATGGTATCCATGACATGGCCCCGGGTCATTATATGGGGCACGCTCATGGCCATGAGGATGAGGACGATGCCCGGCAACATGTTCATGGCGCCGCTACCCAGAACCTTTAACAGTTTGCCCCAGCCGTAGCCGATGATCCGCCCGGCCCCGGCCCCGCCGATGAGAAATAGCAGTGCCACCGTGGGAAAGGCTGCATCCGAGGGCAACGCCGGCACCAATCCGGCCAGGATCATAAAGACAATGGCAATGGAAAGACAGCCGCCGAACCAGATGGCGGCTTTCATTTTCATTGGATCCTTTTCCCCCCTGTTTTCCAGTACAGCCTGGGCACTGAACCGCTCCCGAACCCTGCAATCGGCCTCGTACACGGGTGAAAGTGTGGGATCGGCTTCAATCTTCCTGGCATATCGACTGACAAAGGTATAGCAGAGCAGATAGGTGGCAATGAAAAAGATAATCCGAAATCCGGCCCCGGAGAAAAGGGGCAGACCGGACAATTCCTGGGCCACGGCTATGGTAAAGGGATTGGTCACGGCAGCGGCAAAGCCAAAGGTCAAGGCCAGCATGCTCATGCCCAGACCGGTGAGGGAATCCCATCCCAGGGCCAGGGAAAGGGGAACAATGATGACGATGAGGGGAACCAGTCCTTCGTAAATCCCCACAAAGGCGGCCAGGAACATCATCACAAACATGATCACCCCCAGAAGCCGGTATTTATTGTGGCGGAACCGGGCCACGGTGCCGGCCAAAAGTTCCTGCATCACCCCGCCCTTTTCCAGGACCGTGAAACTTCCCCCCAGGAAAATCATGAAAAGGGAGAGGACCAGAACCATGAGCCAATTATCCCCCCAGATCACCTCCACCGGGGCCGTGAACCACCGCCAGGCAGGATAGGAGACCCCAGACAAAAAGGCAAAGGAATCGGCCACCACGGCCATGCGCCCGCCCTCCACCACCCGTTCATAGGCCCCGGCGGGAATCCAC
>JAKSBM010000603.1 GCA_022361135.1 Desulfobacterales bacterium
AACGATCCCGAAGAACCATTGAAGCCCTGCTCCCGCCCCTGCGTATGCCACTAGAAAAAGCAGAAAAACAGCTGTCAGGGGGATCAAGTACTTTTGATTCATAGTTATAACCACCTCTTGATTGTACGCAGGCCAAGCCTTTATTTGTCCTGCATGTTTAAGATTTTTTTGAGCCGAGGAGTTCCTCCTCACTCAGCCCTGCTACTAAACCTGCCCTTTCAAAGGCTTTGTGGATGCGCCGCTTGCTCTCCGTGGCCTTTAAAAGGAATATCTCCTCTTTACATTTCATCAGCTTGTTGAAACCAGCCAGGGCGACCGTGTCCACCATCTGGTCGAACTGACGGATCTGGGCTGAATCAATGAGTGCTTCTCCAATTTGTTTGAGCTGGAAAATAAAACTGACTGCCTCGGAGGCGGAAAAAGCCTGTACCGCCCGGATCCGGATGATGGGATCCAGTGCTTTTTCAAGGGCTTCCTGGCTACAGTCCTCGCTGGATAAAATGGTGAGAATATTTTCGAGACTCTCCCGGGTTACCGCACCCACGGGATTGTCAAATCGATCTGCATCTTTTCCCAAAACTCTTGCGCTCTGGGCAGGATAAGTTTCAATGGTTGCTTTGAACCATTCCGCAAGAAAACTTTTTCTATTATTCTTAATGACTTCTTGTAGTAACATTATTTATTGTAACGCCGTTAATTTTAGTCAACCTATGTCCACGCGACAATCGCTAGATGGATATAAACTCAGAGCGGTTTTATGTCAAGGGTAAAAGCGGTTTTCGCCCCCCTGGAGAAAAGCATTCAAAGGGGGGGAAATGCCTTGCATTATTCACTAATTTCGGTAGGATTGTTTCTCCTAGATCCATCCTCCATCGTCTTAGATATGCATCTGGGATTTCTGGAAAAAGGTCGACACTATTTTAAGCAAAATATGGTACAATTATCAGGTCGCCCGCTTTCCAACGGGACCATGAAATGTTGTTAAACTGTTAAAGAAAGACCGAAATTCGGTCTTGTTTGCTTTATAGAGGTGAGCATGAAAAAGGTTTTTTACACTATTTTGTTATTGATGATGATGTGCGGGACCGCCTGGTCCTCTTCTTCGGATTTGATCCTCACTGCGGGATACGGCCAGGGCCAAAAGGATATCGGTATTTACCGGCTCGGTGTGAGGACCCCCATCCACTGGGACGCCCTGGAAAAAATTTCTCCTGCCCTTGAACTTCAGGGCGCTCTGGCATTTACCCATTGGCGGGTTTCCTCCAATGACAATGCCAGCGGCATCTGCCTTGCCCCGGTTTTTTATTATGTGTTCCGGGATTTTCATCCCGATTTCCAGCCCTACATTGAAGGGGGGATCGGTGTGGCCTGGATCGATGATTACACCGTGGGGGGGCGAAACCTCTCCTCCAATTTCCAGTTTGAGGATCGGCTCGGCCTGGGGATTCGATACAAGTCCCTGGATCTTAACTTTAGATATCTGCATTATTCCAACGCCTCCATTGTTGAGCCCAATGACGGCATTGATATTTGGATGTCCAGCCTGGCCTGGTCATTTTAACGGGATAAATACATGGACCGATATTATAAGGAACGCTTCCAAACCCTGCGACATCTGATCCGGGACGTGGCACCGTTGAGCGATGTGACCCGGATCATTGAAACCGTGCGGGATGAACTCCGCAGGATTGTCCCCAATGCCATGGAAGTCTGTATCCTTCTTCTGGATGAAGATGCGGCCCAGTATACCCATTCCCTCCAATGTTCCCTGTACGATACGCCGGTCAGTTGCCAATCCTGTAAACGGGACCGGCCGGCCGTGCGAAAGGCCGTGGCCCGGAAAAAGCCCGTGGTGGTGCGCATGAGTGATCCCATCATCCGCCCTGACAAAAGCTTTGTGGATGTGGGGCCGGAATGTGCCATGCCCATTTTTGTGGAAAAGGACGTTCTGGCCATCATCAGTGTGGTGATTCGTCCCCAAACGCGATTTTCCCGGAAGGATTTTTTCTTGATCCGGGATTATGCCGATGTCCTGGGGACCTTTATTTCCAATGCCAAACGCCAATGGGAAATGACCCAGGAAAAAATCCGCATTTCAAAAACCCTGAATCATTTGACCCCCTTTGTGCCCGGTTCCGTGCGCCGCATGGCCAATGAAAATCCCGAACTCCTCACCCGGGAAAAGGAGCGACGGGACGTGACCATCCTTTTTCTCGACCTGGCCGGTTATACCCGATTGAACCGGGTGGTGCCCGAGCAGGAGGTCAATGCCGTAATTGAAACCCTGTTTTCCAGTTTCGTGGATCCCATCCATCGCTTCAACGGCGAAATCAATGAAACCGCAGGCGACGGACTCATGATCATTTTTAAGGATCACAGCCCGGAAAAAAATGCGGAAAATGCGGTGAAGGCCGCCTTTGAAGTTTTGGAACGCAGCTTTGCCCTGGGCCGTTCCTTTTCCGGTTTTCCCGTGCCCATCGAAGTCAATATGGGGATTAATTCCGGCCAGGCCCTGGTGGGAATGACCCGGCTCAAAGGTGCCCTGGAAACCCGTATGACCTTCACCGCTTCGGGCAATGTTACCAATATCGCCGCCCGACTTTCGGATAAAGCCCAGGGCGGGGATATTCTCATCGGCCCGGGAACACGACAGCTCATCGGCGGCCTCTGGCCGGTTTACCCCCTGGGGGAAATGAATCTCAAGGGGATCCGTGAGCCGGTGGTGGTCCACTCCTTAATCCAATCCCGGAAAAAATGAATTCAAGAATGCCTTTCAAGAGGTAGGTTGCCATGCCCCTTTATTCCCATCGTTCCCATTCACCCCGGATCCACGACACCGCTTTCGTCGCCCCGTCGGCGGACATCATCGGCCATGTCATCCTGGGGGAAAATGCCTCGGTCTGGTTCCAGGCTGTGATCCGGGGCGACCAGGATCGGATCACCATTGGTCGGAATTCCAATATCCAGGATCACACCACCTGCCATGCCGACGAAAATGTCCCCCTGACCATTGGCGACGGTGTGATCGTGGGGCACAATTGCGTGATCCACGGTTGCACCATTGAAGACGGCTGCCTCATTGGCATGGGGGCCGTGGTCATGAACCATGCCCGCATCGGCACGGGGTCGGTGGTTGCCGCCGGCAGTGTGGTCCTTGAAAACACCATTATTCCGCCCTATTCATTGGTGGCCGGTGCCCCGGCAAAGGTGAAGAAAACCTATGGGAGTGCCGCCGCCATCCTGGACAAAATCAAGCAGGGTGTTGATGTCTACTTGGGAAATACCCGGGATTACAAGGATCCTGGGGTTTTTCGTGCTTTGGATCCATGAGTCCGGGGCACGCTTAGGTCCATCAACGGGTGGAATCGGATAGGTTGCCGGTTGAATAACGGG
>JAKSBM010000009.1 GCA_022361135.1 Desulfobacterales bacterium
AGAAGGTGGAGACGATTTCCCGGACCAGGGCAATGCCCTCGGCCTCGGAGTCCACGGCATAATCGGCCGTGCCGCTGATACTGGTGTGGACATCGGCCCCGCCCAGTTCATCGGCAGAGACATCCTCGCCCGTGGCGGCCTTGACCAGGGGCGGCCCCCCCAAAAAGACCCCGCCGGTTTTCCGGACCATGATGGAATAATCGCAAAGGGTGGGGATATAGGCCCCGCCGGCGGTGCTGTGGCCCAGGACCAGGGCCACCTGCTTCACCCCCATGGAAGAGAGGACGCATTGGTTCCGGAACATGCGGCCGGCCATGTGACGGTCGGGGAAAAGGCCGGACTGCAAGGGAAGAAAGGCCCCGGCCGCATCCACCAGGTGGACCATGGGCAATCGGTTTTCAATGGCAATGTCCAGGGTACGAACCATCTTTTTCACGGTGAGGGGAAACCAGGCCCCGCCCTTGATGGAGCTGTCGCTGGCCATGATGAGCATTTCCCGGCCATTGATAATGCCGATGCCCGACACCACACCGGCCGAGGGGACCTTGCCCTGGTAGGCCATGTTGGCGGCAAGGGTGGAAAGCTCCAGAAAGGGGGTGCCCGGGTCCAGAAGCAGATCGATGCGCTCCCGGACCAATAATTTATTCTGTTTCCTCAACCGGGCAATGTCCCGGTCCGGCCGCTGGAACCGGGCCGCATCCTGGGCATCCTTCAGGGCCTGGACCAGCGCCTTGTTATGGCGTTCAAAGGTGCGGAACTGGGGGGACTGGGGATCAATGGCCGATGGTATCCGTCGCATTTAATTCTCCTCCCTTGGGGCCAGGCGGACCAGGGCCGCATTTTTCTCAAAATTGTCTCCGGGTTCAAAGCAGATCTCCTGGATGGTCCCGGTCCGGGGGGCGGGAATCAGGGTGAGGATCTTCATGCTTTCAATGGTAACCAGGGGCTGGGACCGCTCCACCGCCTCCCCCGGGGCCACATGGACCTCCACCAGGGTCCCGGGCATGGGGGCCCGGGCCGTGTCCTGCCGGCCCCCGGCTTCCCGGGAAGCCTGGTCCACCGGGTCCACAATGTCCAGGGAAAAGGTCCGGCCAAAGGCCCGGATAAAGGTCCGCTCCCCCTGGCTGGCCATGTGGAGTTCGGCCCGGTTTTCCCCCACCTGGATGAGGGCCTGCCCCCCGGGCCCCGGGGTAAGTGTGGCCCTTTGGTATTCATCCTCCCCCACCTGGAGCTGGTGGGCCCCGGGACGGCCAATGACCCGGGTGGTGTATGATTCTTCAAGCAGATCGATTCGACGTTCCATCTTAATTCCTCCAATTTCCAATGGATGCATGGGGCTCGTCCGGTGCCAGGGCTGGATCGGTGAAGGCCCTGGAATTCAGGGCAGTGGCGGCCAAAAGGAGTTTCACCTGGGTGGGGCTGGGGGGGGCCAGGGCCATTTCATGGCGGGGGATGAAGCCGGTGTCCACCTCCCCCTTGTGGAAGGCGGGATGGGCAATGATCTGCCCCAGGTAATCCACATTAGTGGTCACCCCCAGGATCCGGGTCCGGGCCAGGGCCTTTGTTGCCCGGTCCAGGGCCTGGCCCCGGTCTTTGCCATGGACGATGAGTTTTGCCAGCATGGGATCAAAGGCGGAAGAGACCCGCATACCCGGGGCAAATCCGTTTTCCAGCCGGATGCCCGGGCCCGAAGGAAAATGATAATCCAAAAGGGTGCCCGTGGCCGGGAGGAAATCCCGGGCCGGGTCTTCGGCATAGATCCGAAATTCCAGGGCATGGCCCTGGAAGCGCACCTCTTCCTGGGACAAATCCAGACGCTCTCCCTGGGCCACGCGGACCTGGAGTTCCACCAGATCCAGGCCCGTGACCATCTCGGTCACCGGGTGCTCCACCTGGAGCCGGGTGTTCATCTCCAAAAAGTAAAATTCATTGTCCGGGGTGAGGATGAATTCCACGGTGCCCGCATTCCGGTAATTGGACGTTCGGGCAATGTCCAGGGCGGTGTTGCACATGGCCGATCTCAGTTCCGGGGAAAGCTCCGGTGCCGGGCTTTCCTCGATGATTTTCTGGAAGCGGCGCTGGATCGAACATTCGCGCTCGAACAAATGCACCACATTGCCCATGCCATCGCCAACCACCTGCACCTCGATATGGCGGGGCCGCG
>JAKSBM010000278.1 GCA_022361135.1 Desulfobacterales bacterium
ACGGTGTGGATCGGCATGCTCCGCCATCCGGAGTTTGACAGCTTTGATCTTTCCCATTTGAAAAAATGCTACTACGGGGCCTCCATCATGCCCGTGGAGATCATCAAGGAAATCCTGGAGCGCCTTCCCGGTGTCGGTATTTATAATTCTTACGGCCAGACGGAACTTTCCCCCTGTCACACCTTTCTCAAGGCCGAAGATGCCTTGAAAAAATTGGGATCAGCCGGCGTGGGGGCCCTTCACATGGAGACCCGCATTGAAGACGAGTCTGGAAAGGAGATCACCCAGCCGGGGGTGGCCGGGGAGATCTGTGGCCGGGGGCCCCATGTCATGGCCCTGTATTTCAAGGATCCGGAGAAGACCGAGGCCTGCATGGAAAACGGGTGGTTCCATTCCGGGGACCTGGGGCATCTGGATGGGGATCGTTATGTATTTGTGGTGGACCGGAAAAAGGACATGATTAAGACCGGGGGGGAGAATGTGGCTTCACGGGAGGTGGAGGAGGCCATTTATACCAACCCTGGGGTGGAGGAGGTGGCCGTGGTGGGGCTGGACCATCCCAAGTGGGTGGAGGCGGTCACCGCCGTGGTGGTTCCCCGGAAGGGGGAGACCCTCATCGAGGATGATATCCTTGCGACTTGCCAAAATGCCCAATTGGCAAGGTTTAAAATTCCCAAGAAAGTGGTGGTGGTAGAGGCCCTGCCCAAAAGCCCCACGGGGAAGATTTTAAAACGAAGGATCAGGGAGACGTATAAGAACGCCTTTTGTTAACCAGGAAACCGTGGGATTTGGAGAATTAATCTTTTTATACCAAGGGAGGCCGTTATGGTGAATGCAGATTTGTCAGCCGAGGAAAAGGGAAGGTATTGTGAGTTGAATGAAGAGAACATGGAATTTCTCATGAAGCGGTACAATCGGACCAATCGATGGGTGATTGCCGATATGCTCAAGCGCAGCCGTTACCATTATCCAGAGAAGACGGCCCTGGTCCATGGAAAGATTGAGCGAAATTATACCCAATTGGAGGACGAGTGCAATCAGACGGCCAATGCTCTGGCGGGCCTGGGGGTGAAAAAATACGATCGGGTGGCTATTCTAGCCCATAATACCCACCACCATGTCCTCACCTGGATGGGCTGTGCCAAAATCGGGGCCGTCTACCTTGCCTTGAACTATTTATTGTCGGCCAAGGACATTGCCTATTGCATCAACCATTCGGAATCCACGGTCTTCATTGTGGAGGACAGTTTTTACGAAGAAATCAAGGATGTGATCCCGGACTTATCCACGGTAAAGACCTTGATCTGGTCCAACCAGGGGGAAGGAAAGTCAGCCCCCAGGGGCTTCAATGATTTTGATCCATGGTTTTCGGCCTATGATATAACCGAGCCCGATGTGGAATTGCGCATCGAAGATCCCGTGCAGATGACCTATACCAGCGGCACCGAATCCCTGCCCAAGGGGGTGATCATTTCAAATCAATCCTTGATAGCCGAATACATGGGCTGCATCATTGATGGGGGATTCGAGGTTCGGGACATCAATGTGAATGCCCTGCCCATCTATCATTGCGCCCAGCGGGATGTATTCATGAATCCCATGTTCTGGCTGGGGGGAACCAATATCCTCATGGGGCCGGACATCGGGTTGATTTTGGAAAATTTGGCCCGGTACAAGGCCACGGTCTTCTTTGCCCCGCCCACGGTGTGGATCGGCATGCTCCGCCACCCGGATTTTGATTCCTTTGATCTGTCGGCATTGAAAAAATGTTACTATGGCGCCTCCATCATGCCCGTGGAAGTGCTCAAGGAGATCATGGAGCGGATCCCCGGGGCCAAGGTGTACAATTTCTACGGCCAGACCGAGCTGGCTCCTTACCACACCATCCTCAAGGCGGCCGACGCCATGGAAAAGCTCGGCTCTGCCGGCATGGGCGGGTTGCACATGGAAACCCGCATTGAAGACGAGGCCGGTGGGGAGATCACCGAGCCAAATCTCCCCGGGGAAATCTGTGGCCGGGGCCCCCATGTCATGACCCTTTACTTTAAGGACCCTGAGAAAACCGAGGAAAGCATCAAAAACGGATGGTTTCACTCCGGCGATCTTGGGGTGCTGGTTGGGGATCGGTATGTCACCGTGGTGGACCGGAAAAAGGACATGATCAAGACCGGCGGGGAAAACGTTCCCTCCCGTGAGGTGGAAGAGGCCATTTACACCGATGCCCGGGTGGAAGAGGTGGCCGTCATCGGGGTGAACCATCCCAAGTGGGTGGAGGCGGTCACCGCCGTGGTGGTGGCCCGGAAGGGGGAGGACGTGAGTGAAGAAGAAATCATCAAGGCCTGTGAAAAGGCGGAATTGGCCAAATTTAAATTGCCCAAGAAGGTGGTCATCGTGGATGAATTGCCCAAAACTCCCACCGGTAAAATACTGAAGCGGGAAATGCGGGATTCCTACCAGGGGATTTTTTCCTGATCCCCATGTTTGAAATCTGATCCCATGGTTTGAATGGATGGCTCAGACAATAAAAAAAGCCCCCGGAGGATCATCCTTCCGGGGGCTTTGGTTTCTTTCAGGAAAAACTATTTGGGTGTGGGAAAGATAAAGCCCTTGGCGGCCAATTCTTCCTTGGACAGGGCTTCCAGTTCATGGGGGAGAACCAGCCAGTCCGAAGGGGCGTAGGTTCTGTAGTGGAAATCCGGTGTGATGTCCACCTGGTTGTTCTCCGGCTTGTAGTAGAGGGCTGCCATTTTTACATCTTCCTTATTGCAGTCCACCTGGGCCAGGACTTCTTCGTAGACGGCCTTGAAGGTTTTTCCCCGGTCAAAGATATCATCCACGATGAGGAGACGTTTGCCTTTTTCCATGCGCCGTTTCAGGGAATCCAGATTTTCCACCACCACTTCTCCGGCCTGGGCGATACCGGTGTAGGACTGGGCATGGATGGTGGTGAATTCCTTGGACTTGCCCGAAAGGAGGGCAAAGACCTCCTGCATGTAAATGGAAATCTGGGCGCCGCCCCGGGTGATGCCGGAAAGGATGTCAAAGTCTTCTCCGGCGGTGAAGATCTTTTTGGCAAATCCCCAGCAATCCCTTTCCATTTGAAGGGCATCAATAAATATTTTTTCGTTAACCTGGCTCATGGTGCACTCCCGGTATCTTTGTTTTCCTAATATAAATTGTTACGAATTGAATTTGAGTTTGGAAGTTTATATACGGTTTTTCCTTAGATTACCATACAAAATCATAGCCCTGCAAAAAAATTGGTTTTCCCCATAAAAACTGCCCTCCGGGAGGGTCCCGGAGGGCAGTGATATTCGGATAAATTTCCGTTTTGGGGAGACTTGGATTTACGATGAAAGTGTTTCTTCGGCGGCCGGGGATTTTTTTTCTACCCCTGCCGGTACAAAGGCCACACCGAAATCCTTCATTTCATAGATGCAGATGCCGTCCACCACCAGGGCTCCGTCGGCCTGGACCGCATAGGCGGTCTGACCGTCCCCGGAGACTTCCTTTTCCAGTCCCTTGATGTGGGCATGGATCTGGATCTTTTTATTCTTGGGAATAATCTGTCCCCGGTAGATCCATTCATGGGATTGGCGGGTCTGCATTTGGGCTTCCAGGGCCTGGGGATCGATGCCGAATTTTTCCTTGAGGAAGAATCTCAGCATCTGGAGGAAGGATTCCACCCCCAGGGAACCGGGGCAGACCGGATCCTGGTAAAAATGGGCGTGGAAGTACCATTCATCGGGATCCACCATTTTATGGGCCCGGATATATCCCTTGCCGTGGATGCCGCCTTCGCTTTCCATGGCATCAATGGCGTCGATCATGCGCAGGGCCTTGGCGGGCATTCCCTTGTTTTCCCCGATTTCGGCATCCGCCGGAGTCAGGGGGGGCAGGGCTTCAAAGGTGTGAACCTGGCCGTCCTTTTCCGGCATTTCTTCGGGCCGGGGCACCAGTTCCGATTCCCGGATTCCCACCTGATTGGCCAGGGCTTGGGAGGAGAAAAATCCGAAATTGGTGGTGCCTTGGTAGATCATGCCGTCCTTGGACAGGACTTCCATGTCAAAGTTCTGGATGATCATGCCCCCGGCCTGGGATACCTCGGTCATGCGGCTGCGCATGGTCAAGGTGCCGGTGTCCGGGGTGACCTGGCGGGTGAGATCGGCCTTGCCCCCCAGGTTCCTGAAGTGGAGGCGATCCGATGAGGTCAGGGCGGAGCCGGCATAGGCCGCCAGCCAGCCACAGGGCTGGAGGGCGATTTCCAGGAGGATGCAAAAGGGCATGGTGGGGGAATGGTTGGCCTTGAAGTACCAGGCATCGGCCGGAACCTCATACCGGGCTTCGATCCAGCCCCCGGCTTTCATTTCCCACTGGGGATGGTCGGCCCTGAGGACCTCATCCATGAAGAAATAGGGCGGCCGGGGCAGCCGGGCGATTTCCCGTTCCGAATCAAAGACCTTGTAAGCCGGTCCGAAGGCATCGGAGGGATTGCCCTGGGCAAAGGCCAGGATCCGCTCCCGGTCAAAGGCCGGTGCCGGGTTGAACTTTTCCTGAAGGGCCGGATCAATGATGGCTTCAAAGCCGGTGATACTGGCCACCACCACATTGTCCTGGGTCAGGAAGGTGAAATAGCCCTTGAGCTTATATTCACTTTCTTCATTGACGGTGAAGACGATGCGGATCTTATCGGTTTTGGGATCCAGATTTTCATAGGAGCTGTAACATCTCAAATTGGCCACATAGGCGGGCAGGCAAACCTGTTTCCGGTTTTCCCAGGTCCAGAGGATGGCCGCCTGGAAGGCCGCATCCACCATGAGGGGATCCAGGGTCCAGCTGGTGTTCATGGGCCGGGTCATCCATTGGGCCGGGGCAGGGGCCAGGGCCGTGACCACCTCGATGCCCTTGGAAGAAACCCCGGTGATGCCTTCAATGCCCTGGAGGGCCGGGCCGTGGAAGAGAATCTCTTCATAGGCTTTTTCAGCATCAAAGGAGCAGGGGCCCAATTCCATGAAGGCGGCCTGGGAAAGAACCGGTGGGGCCGGCAATTGATTTTTCAACAGGCAGGTGCCGTTCATGTGGCGCAGGGTTTTCTCCCCCGTGGTGGTGGAAAGTTCGGCCGCCACCTTGAATCCGGTTTCTCCGGGTTTGCATTTCCCCAGGCTGAGATCCAGCTCCATGGTGCCGCCATCGGGGATCACCCCTTTGAGAAGACGCACATCGTCCATGCCGGCAAAGGTGAGTCCGGGGTTGTTTTTCTCCGCCCCCATGGCCATGAGTTCCGTGAGCAGGGCAAAGGGAACCACACAGGACTTATCAATGCGGTGGGCATCCAGAACCGGGGCCTGGGAAATGCCCATGGGCTGGGTCAGGGTCTTGGACAGCACCGGGGGTTTCACCGGATGGTCGGAAGGGGTAAGGCCGGCGCCGATGACAATTTCAACGGAGTTGGCTGAATTTCCCATTTCCAGGGCCATCTGCCGGGCTCCCCCGGCCAGGGGAATGAGTTGGATTCCCTTGCGGGTGAATTCCTTTTTCAGGCTGGGATTGACCATGCCGCCGTCCCAGGGACCCCAGTTCAGGGAGAGGTAACGGCAGTCGGGATTGTCCAGGGTGAGTTTCTGGGCCACCTTATTCAGGACTTCGTTGGCCATGGCATAGTCGCATTGACCGGTGTTGCCGCCCCGGGCCGCCACAGAGGAAAAGAAAACCACATATTTCAACGCATCTGCCGCCGTGGCAGACAGCAGAACCGAGAGGCCGTCCACTTTTGTGGAAAGCACCCGTGAAAAGGCTTCGGGGGCCTTGTCTGCAATGAGCTTGTCCTCCAGGACACCGGCACCGTGGACCACCACGGTGATTTCACCGAAGTCCTTTCGCACCTGGGCCAATGTGGCTTCCAGGGCCTGGGGATCCCGGACATCGGTGCTGTAGTAATTCACCCGGGAACCGGCCTGGGCAATGCGGGCCATGTTCCGGTGGATTTCCCGGTTGGAGATGATTTCCCGGTACCGTTTTTCCAATTGGGCCGGGGTGATCTTTTCCCCTGCAAATTCCTGTGCCAGGATTTCCTTTTTCAGGGCTGCGCCTTCAATGGCCGATGCCCATTTGGGTTCGGCACCGGGTTCGGGGGAGCGACCCAACAGGGCAATGGCCGGAGAACCGGACTTTGCCAGTTCCAGGGCACATTCCGCAGTCACGCCCTTGGCTCCACCTGTGATGACGATGGTGTCCCGGGTATTCAATTCCACGGGGGTATTGTCCAGGGTATGGGGAACCAGGGTGGGGATGTGGCAGTCCGAGCCGGTGAGGCCCATTTCCACTTCGCCATGGATCATGGTCAGGGCTG
Source organism: Desulfobacterales bacterium (assembly GCA_022361135.1). The sequence continues at coordinate 6,350 of JAKSBM010000278.1, forward strand.
CGGCGGCTTCGGCCTGTGCCAATGATTGGGTGGGGTCGTCCGGCAGGTCCAGGGCCCGGCAGAGCACATTGGGCCATTCCAGGGCTGCGGTTTTGGCCAGTCCGGCCATGCCGCCATATGCGGGGGATGTGGCAAAGCCCTTTCCGTCAAAACCGAATTTACCCCCCAGGAAGGAAACCGTGGTGAAAAAAGCCCCGTTTTCTTCGGCGGCCGTGGCCAGGTGGGCTGCATTTTTCCGGGCCAGGCAGAAGGCGGCGGTGAGAAAATCACTGCCCTTTTGGATTTCCTGGGAAATGGCCCGGGCGTTATCCCATGGTGCCGATGCATCAACATCGGGTTGGACAATGATGAGGCCGGCCGCATCGGAGAATTCCGGTGTGTCCTCCGGGGTGGCGGGCAGGTCAAAGAGCTGGACCGGAATTTCCAATTTGGCAAATTCATCGGCCAGTGCTTGGGCCATGCCGGCACCATCCCGGCTGATATAGACCTTGCGGTCCTCGGCCAGGTGGATCCGTGCCCCGTTGAAGAAGCGGACTTCATTGGTGGAGAGGGTGTTCAGCCGGATCTCCCTGGAGAGGAGATCCGGCTCATCTAAAGGGAGGGACGCTTCGGAGCGTGCCTCCTTATTATCCTGGGGATCTAATTGGGGATCATCCCCATTGAATGGCGTTTTTTTTTTTTCGGCTGCCGTGTCGGCAGTCGGTGGGGTCACCGTATCCAGAAAGTTGACCATGTCGCCGATGGTCTTGAGTCGGGCCATGTCGTCCGGCGCCATGGGCGGGGCGTCCTTGAGCTCCTGCTCCAGCCGGGAAAGGATTTCCACCCGTTTGATGCTGTCGATGCCCAAATCGGACTCAATGTCCATTTCCGGTTCCAGCATGTCCACGGGAAAACCGGTAAGATCGCTGATGATGGCCGAAAGAACCGTCATGACTTCACCACCGGCCGGGGCTGCATGGGAGCTGCCGCCGTTGACCGGTGCGGCCTGGGCCGCGGGTGCCTCTGCCGGAGCGTCACTGCCTTCAATGACCTGGCAGATGTCGGCCAGGGTTTTCAGGGTGCCCATGTTATCGGTGGCTACACCGGGGCGGTCGGGCAATTGTTTTTCCAGTTCGGAGCTGATTTCCACCCGTTTGATGCTGTCGATGCCCAGGTCGCAT
>JAKSBM010000883.1 GCA_022361135.1 Desulfobacterales bacterium
CGGTACCTTAAACGCATCAAACGGCGGCGGTGTAACCCTTGGCGGCGACGGCACGGGCACCCTCACCCTCACCGGAACCATTGCCGACATCAACACCTTCCTCGGCACCGCATCCAATATCCAATATACTGGGGCAGCTAATATTGCCGGGAATGATGCCACAACCCTGGCCGTTTCCATCAACGATCAGGAAGGCAGCGGCAATGTCAGCCTGGGGACCGTGAACATTGATATCACAGCTGTGAATGATGCCCCATCACTCTCTGGCGTCCCTGCATCGGTTACCTTTACGGAGGATCAACAGGGCAACCTTGACCTGTCTGCCATATCCCTTTCCGATGTGGACTCCACCGGGTCAAACTTCACCCTGACCATTGCTGCTGGATCGGGAACCTTGGTGGCCTCTTCATCCGGTAGTGTAACGATTTCCGGATCCAACTCCAGCACTCTGACCCTCACCGGAACAGCCTCCGACATTGACACCTACCTGAACACCGCATCCAACATCCAATACACGGGGGCAACCAACAATGCAGGCACCAACGCCGATACCATCACCATCACTGCAGATGACCAGGCCGGAGCAAACAATACAACCATCGGCACCGTGAATGTCAACATCACCAATATTAACGACAACCCCACAGCCATTGGCCTCCCCACAAACGTTACCGTTATGGAAGATGTCACATCCAATGTAGATCTTTCCGCCCTGTCCCTTGCCGATGTGGATTCCACAGACCCAGACTTCACCCTCACACTGGTTGCCGGGGCGGGGAATTTTACTGCCAATTCAGGCTCCGGTGTAACGGTTTCAGGATCGGGCAGCAATAACCTCACCCTCACCGGGACGGTCTCGGACATTGATCTTTTCCTGAACTCGGCATCCAACATTCAATACACTGGCCTGTCCAACGTCCATGGAAACAATGCAGACACCATCTCCATGTCCATGGATGACCACGACGGCAGCGGCAGTCTCAATTTAGGTATTGTCAATGTGGACATTACCGCAGTCAACGATGCGCCGGTAAACACCGGCACAGTGGTGCCGACCCTCAGTTTTACGGAAGACCTTGCCGGCAATGTGAACTTATCCGCCATGACCCTTTCCGATGTGGACACCACTGGAAATGTTATCCTCACTCTCGGAGTAGATACCGGAACCTTGAGCGCGGTATCCGGGGGCGGAGTCTCCATTGCCGGGGCGGGCACAAGCACCCTGACCCTAACCGGAAATATCGGCGCCATTGATACCTTTCTGAATACGGCAACCAATGTCCAATATAAGGGAGCCCTCAACCACAGCGGCAACAATGCAGCCAGCCTCACCCTGACCATCAACGACCAGGAGGGCAGCGGAAATGTCAATCTGGGAGTGGTGAATCTGGACATTGCCCATGTGAACGATCCCCCCACCGGCACAGACAACACCATTTCCCTCAATGTGGGCGACAGCCACACCTTTGCTGCGGCGGATTTCGGATTCGCCGATGTGGATGGTGACACCCTTGATCGCGTCAAAATCCACTCCCAAACCCTGGCCGCCGGCACGTTAACCTTAAATGGCGTGACCGTGAATGATGGAGACTGGATTCCGGCAGCCAATATCAGCCAATTGGTCTATACGGCCAATGGGGATGCCACGGACAGCTTTACCTTTATAGTGGAAGATAATAACGGTCTGCCTGACAACCAGCACAGAACCCTGACCCTGACCAAAGTCAGCCAGCCCTCCCAACCCGTTCTTCCCACACACATCTACGAACCAACCAATTCACCGCCGCCGACCTCTCCCCAGAATGCCCCCCAACAAGCATCACCACCGTCCCAGACATTGCCCACCACCGAACCCACGGGAACAGAAGCCACACCCCTACCCCAGACTGAATCTATTACCCTCCAGCCCCCCCAGCAACCCACGCCCCCTGCTGAACCCGGTAACACCGGCACGCTTCCCGGAAATGGTGTACAGCCTGCCCTGATAACCCGGGAAACAATAGAAGTGGATGCCCAAGGGAATGTGACATTCAGCAGTGGCAATGATGGCCGACAGGGAGGGCTGCAAATTAGCTCCATGGAAATAGATACCCAAACCAATGCCTTGCAAATGATCATCCAGACCAGTTCCGGCCAAGTGGCCAATAACATTTCCGTCTCCCTCCCCGATGGTTCCCCCCTGCCCACATGGCTTGAATATGACCCGACCCTGGGCAGAATCTCCGGCAGACCGCCCCAGGGCATGGAGTCCATTACCATTAAAATCATTTCCACCAATGAACAAGGCGAAACCGTTATCCTGGAGGTGGAAATTAATTTTAACGAAGGGGACGCCCCCATTGAAATTCCCGATTCGGAAACCAATGCCGGCATGACCAATGATGCGCCCTCTTCCCCATCACCGGGAGGTACCCTTCCCCTGACAGAGCAAATCCAACAGGCCAGAACCGTCCCCGAAGGCTATGGGGACCGCCTCAAGGATGCCCTGAGTTAATGCAAGGCCGGGGCAATTTGATTTTGCCGCGGCCCAACCCATAAACCGATTAAAGGAAATAAAATATGGCGACTTCCCTACCCCAATTTCATTTTATCTCGGGCCTTCCCCGATCCGGATCAACACTATTGAGTGCCCTGCTTCGGCAAAATCCGGCCTTCCATGCCGGCATGAGCAGCGGCCTGGCCCCCCTGGTCACCGGCGCCATGCAGATCATGAGCCCGGGGGTGGAAACGGCATTGAACCTGAAATCCCACCAACGGAAGAATATTCTCAGAAACCTTTTCTACTCCTTTTACCAGGGGCACTGCCCCAATCCGGTCATCTTTGACACCAGTCGAAGCTGGACAGCCCGCATGCCCTTGATCCAAACTTTATTCCCCCAATCCAAGGTGATTTGCTGCGTCCGGGACATTTCCTGGGTTGTGGACAGTCTGGAACGCCAGGTTCGAAAAAATCCATGTCACTTCACCCGCCTTTTCGGTCCCCAAACCCAGGGGAACGTCTATACCCGTTCCGAAGCCCTGGTGCAGAGCACCGGCCTTGTGGGCGCCTCCTGGAGCTCCCTGAAAGAAGCATTCTACGGAGACCAGGCCGAGTCCCTACTGGTGGTGGATTACGAACTCCTGGCCCGGGCCCCGGAAAAGGTGCTGCGTCTCCTCTACGAATTCATCGGCCAGCCCTGGTACCCGGACCACAATTACGACCAGGTGGAATTCGATGAACCCGATTTCGATGAAGCCTTGGGGCTGGAAGGCCTCCACAAGGTTCGCCCCAAGGTGGAATTCATCCCCCAGCGTACCATCCTCCCCCCGGATTTATTCCAAAGATTCCAGGACATGGATTTTTGGGTCTCTGTGGAGGGCAGCAAGGCCCATGTTATTCATAAGAAGTAATTAAAGAAGGGAAGAAAAGCAGTGCGAAATCCACGCCGGGAAGGGAAATCCAGCTCTAATATTTTATCCCCAATTTTCCTTTTACACCCCCCTTTTTCCCTGGTAGTATCAATGATATCAGAATCTTAATCCTATTCTCTCTTTTTTAAATCTTTTTACACCCCCCTGAACAGGGGAACGGAGGCATCTATGATTGGAATAATCGGCAGTGGAAATGTCGGTGCCAACACTGCTTTTTTTCTGGCGGAAAAAGGGGTGGATCATGTCCTGCTTTACGACATCCAGGATGGATTTGCCAAGGGGAAGGCCCTGGATATGATGGAGGCCTCCCCCATCCGGGGGTACAGAACCACCATCCGGGGATGTGACAATGTCAACGACATCCTGGAGTGTGAAATCATCATTATCACCGCCGGAGCGGTTCGCCAACCCGGCATGAAGCGGGACAACCTGCTCAAGAAAAACAAGGCCATCATCCAGGAATATGCAGAAAAAATCACCAACCCCAATGCCAAGGTGATCATTGTTTCCGAACCCGTGGACCTGCTCACCACCCTGTTCGCCCGATACTCTTCCCTGCCCGAACGACAGATCATCGGTCTGGGAGGTGTTCTGGATGCCACGCGGCTGCGCTACCTCATTGCCCGAAAACTGGAAGTCTCCATGGAAAATGTGGCAGCCCAGGTCATTGGCCGCCACACCGTGGACATGATCCTGCTCAAGGAATATTGCTGTGTCTCGGGCATCTCACTGGATAATTTCATGGAGGATGGGGAAATCCAGGAACTCTTCGAACAGACCCGGGAGGCCGGAGCCCTCATCGTGGAGCTGGCCGGACGGGCCAGCGCATACTATGGTCCTTCGGCCGTGGCCGTGGAGATTGCCGAAGCCGTTGCCCGGGATACGGGCCGGCTCCTTTCGGTATCCCACATGCTCACCGGCCAGTATGGGATTTCCGATGCCGCCCTTTCCCTGCCGGCATTCATTGGGAAAAACGGAATCGCCAAAGTCGTCGAACCCCAGCTCAGCCCCCAGGAGATTGAACGGCTGAAAGCATCGGCCCAGGGAATCACCCAAACCTTAAAGGAGGCCCAATAATGGCTAAAGTATCTGTGATCGGATCGGGATTTGTCGGGGCCACGGCCGTCTATTATATTGCCGAGAAAAATCTGGCCGACATTGTCATGGTGGATGTGGTGGAGGGGCTTCCCCAGGCCAAGGCCCTGGATTACCTCCATGCCGCTCCCATGCGGAATTACAACGTCCACATTTCAGGAACCAACGACTACAAGGACATTGCCGATTCCGATGTGGTGGTCATCACCGCAGGCATCCCCAGAAAACCGGGCATGGACCGCATGGACTTGATGAAAATCAACGTGGACATTGCCAAAACCGCAGCCCAGAACATTGCCGAGTATGCCCCCAATGCCATCGTCATCGTGGTCTCCAATCCCCTGGACATCATTGCCATGGTCACCCTCCAGGAATCGGGCTTTGCCCTGAAACGGGTGGTGGGCATGGCCGGGGTCCTGGACTCCACCCGGTACCGGTATTTCATCGCCGAAAAACTGGGAACCTGGCCCGGAGATGTCATGGCCATGGTCCTGGGCGGCCACGGGGATTCCATGGTCCCCCTCACCCGGTTCACCCGGGTCAATGGGGTGCCGGTGAGTGAGCTGCTGGACCCGGCCACCATCAAAGCCCTGGAAGACAGAACCCGCACCGGAGGAGGCGAAATCGTCTCCCTTCTGAAAAACGGATCTGCCTTTTACGCCCCGGGCGCCTCCGTGGCCAAAATGGTGGAAGCCGTGGTCAAGGATGAAAAGCGGGTGGTCCCGGTTTCCGCCTATCTCAGGGGGGAATACGGATATAAAGATATCTTTTTGGGCGTCCCCGTGCTCATGGGGAAAAACGGGGTGGAAAAAATCATTGAACTTGAATTAACTCCAGAGGAAAAATCAGCCCTGGATGAATCCGCCCGCCACGTGGAAGAAGGGGTAACCACCCTGAGATCCTTTACTCACCCGGCTAACCCCGGTTAAATAACCAAACCTTACCCATACAAAAAGGGGAGCAACCGCTCCCCTTTTTGTATGTCGTTTTCTTGAAATCCTAAATCAGACCTCAATCACCAGCCCCACCGGGCAATGGTCGGATCCGAAAATATCGTTGTCAATATAGGCATCCTTGATCATCCCCTTGTCAATGAGATCCTGGGTGACAAAGAAATAATCGATGCGCCAGCCTGCATTGTTTTTCCGGGCGTTGAACCGATAGGACCACCAGGAATATTTCACCTCTTCGGGATGGAAATGACGGAAGGTATCCACATAGCCCATGTCAACCATGCGATCCAGGACATCCCGCTCGATGCGGAGGAAACCGGAGCGTTTGGAATTGGGGCCGGGGTTTTTCAAATCGATTTCATTGTGGGCCGTGTTAAAATCCCCGGTCATGATGATCCCCTTGCCCTGGTCCCGCAGGGCCTGGGCATGGTCCAAAAGCCAATCGTAAAAATCCAGCTTGTACTGGAGCCGCTCGTCGCTCATCTGACCGTTGGGAAAATAAACGTTAAAGAGGGTAAATTCATCGAAATCCATCTGGATTACCCGGCCTTCTCCGTCAAATTCCGGCCGGCCAAACTCGGTGGTGACCGAATTGGGTTTAACCCGGGCGTAGGCCACGGTGCCGGAATACCCCTTCTTCACCGTGGAATAGGCCCAATGGTTTTCATAGGGTTCAAACTCCAACATGGCCTTGGTCCGCTGGTCCTCCTGGAGCTTGGTTTCCTGGAGCATGAGGATGTCCGGATCCAGGGTTTTTACGGATTCAAAAAAATCCTTTTTCAAAACCGCCCGCAGGCCATTTACATTCCACGATATCAATCTTAATTCCGTCATATCTTTAATCTTCCTCTATTTTTCAAAGGAAAAATCCGCTGCTGTCACAAATTCTTCCCCCTTGGGTGAAATGCCTTCACCTGATCTACTGCGTTCCAGAATTGTTCACGGTAAATTATTACGGCTTCCCATTCCGGGTTTTAAAAATCAGTCAACTCCATTTCGCAAAACATCTGACCCAACAATCATTTGATTGTGAATTCAATGGGATATCAAAGCTGAACCCCAAACCATTATTCGCTGCATCCGTTATTTAAAAAGCATGATCCGGGCATCGGCCACCACACATTTTTCAGGGCCGCAGATCACCGGATTCAAGTCAATGGATTCATACCAGGATTCCAATGCCATGACCAGTTGGGAAAAGGAAACCACGCATTCCCGAAGGGCTTCCATATTTACCCCGGCCTGGCCCCTGTGTCCCTTAAACAGGGGCGCAGCCGTGAGGGAATCCACCATGGAGTCCACATCCCCGGTGGAGACCGGCGCCAGGCGTATGGCCGTATCATTATAAATTTCCACGGCGGTTCCGCCCAGGCCCAAGAGGATCACCGGCCCGAACTGGGAATCATTTTTGGAACCCAGCATCACTTCGATGCCGGTCACCATCTCCTCCACCAACACCTGGTCGCATCCGGGCAGGGAAAGGAGACGGGTCATTTCATTTTTTAAATATTCCGGGTCATGGATATGGGTGACCACGGCCTCGTGCTCGGTCTTGTGTAGGATTTGACCGGAAACCGCTTTGGCCACCACAGGCCCCTGGAGCTGATCCAGAAACCCTGCGGCTGCGTCTGTGTCCGAGGTCAGGACAAAATTGGGGATATCCAACCCGGTGTCTGCCATGATTTTTTTAGCATCGGGTTCCAGGACCCAGCCCCGGGCTTTGGACGCGTCCATGATGGGATGATGGGATTGGGCTAGCATGGTCTGCACCTCTTCAATGCCTTGGCCATGAGCACCGCCCCGTCCACGGAGGATGCCACGGGAATATGGTTCAATTCAAATCCTTCGATGATGATTTTATACTTGTCTTCGTTGGGTACATAGGCAATCAAGGGCTTGCCCTCGTTCAGGGCCACCTGGCTCAGCTTCGCGCCGATGTCGGCGGAGATCCCCGGAGAATAAGGCAAAAGCAATGCCACGATGCAATCAATGCCCGGATCCCGGGACAGGTATTTCACCGCCTCCAGAATATCGAGATCGGAACAGGATCCGGTGAGGTCCATGGGATTGGTCACCGCGGCAATATCCCGGATTTCCGGCGA
>JAKSBM010000639.1 GCA_022361135.1 Desulfobacterales bacterium
CCAGAACTGGGAATCCATGACAAAACCTGCGGCACCGGCGGCCAGCATACCGGCACCGGTGTATTGTCCCACACCCCCCTGGATGAAGACCGGACGATCCTGATTTTTCAGATACCATTGCATGAGGATGAAGGAAGAGTACCGGGAAACTTTACCGGCGGCCTCATTACCCTTAAGAATCAGGGCATGGGGCTCCATATCTGCAATGACATCTTCCATGTGGATGTCGGTGAGTTCCAGGGCGAGTTTGGTGTGGCCCATGCCGGATACGTCTACAGCCTTGTCTTCCTTGGAAAGGGCGATGGTCAAAAGATCAAGGTTGGTGTATCGGGCATCCCTAAGGGCCTGGATCATTTTTTCGTCCGGTGCGGACAGTCTCAGGCCGAAGTGGATTTCCTCCTGTGAAAGCTGGGCGGCCTTGTCCAGGATTTCATCCTGGGCCATGAATTCCGTATCAAAGACCGGCAGGGCGCCGGAAGCGTGAATGGTTTTAAAATACTTTAAATCAAACCCCTTGATGGGATTAAGAATCATCAAGGGAAGTCTTGAATTCAGTATTCGGGTAATCATACGCGTTATATCTCCGTTAGGTTTATAATCTAATGGGGCGGATCATTCCGCACGTGGTCCGGGAATGTTTCCCGGGTAATGGGGTGTCCCCATGGGGTTTCACCTGCCGCCAACCCTCCTATCAAGGAGCGTGCCAGGCTGAACTTTTTTTTCAATCCGTTGGAATGGCGGGAGATTTCAATTTTACCCCTCCGGGATCCACCATGGGTCGGGGGCTTTAAACTTGCATTTCATGAACATTGGATGTACAAATTTGTACATTGATCATTTAGACCCCAAGGATGTCCATGACCCCCGTAAAACTCAGCGCCGATGAGCGCCATTTTTTTAAGACCGTTTATTATGCAGCCTTTGCCAATCCCTTCAGCAACCTGAGGGACCGCCTGGACCGGAAAATCGCCGGCCTGTTTCCAGAGGCATCCCAGCGGGAGCACACCGACATGTGCTTCATTGAGGTGGACCTGCGCCTTGCCCGGCTGGAGGCGGCCAACAATTGTTCAATCAAGGATTATGCCGAGGAAGATCAGAATCTGCTGCGGGTGGTCTATCTCTTTGATATCTTCCACAAGTTCAGGGAAAAGTTCGACAAACTCATCCAGGCCCAGATCCAGGCCAAGGACAAACCCGTGCCCGTTCCCTTTGTGGAGGATGCCCGGGTCATGATGGTGGCCAAGGGCTTCACCGACGATGAGTTCTACCACGCCTTTGCCCTCTCCTATCAGCTCAGGCGGGCCTTTTATTTTATTTCCACCACCCTGGTGGGGGTGAGCCCCTGCATGCGGAAATTAAAAAAACATCTTTGGTACAATGTCTTTACCTATAATATTGATATCTACGAGCACCATCTCTGGGACAAGATGGAGGATTTCTCCACCCTGCTCCTGGGGGAAACCGGTACGGGTAAAGGGACGGCAGCGGCGGCCATTGGCAGGTCCGGCTTCATTCCCTTTGACCGGAAGCGCAATTGTTTCACCCAGAGCTTTACCCGGGCCTTTTCCTCCCTGAACCTTTCCCAATACCCGGAAACCCTTCTGGAATCGGAGCTTTTCGGCCATACCAAGGGGGCGTTTACCGGGGCGGTGGAGGACTACCAAGGGGTATTTGACCGGTGCAGTCCCCATGGGTCCATTCTTTTGGACGAAATCGGGGAAATCCCGGAACATGTCCAGATCAAGCTTCTCCGGGTCCTCCAGGAGCGGGCCTTTTCCCCGGTGGGCTCCCATGTGGAATCCCGGTTCAACGGACGGGTCATTGGGGCCACCAACCGCCCCCGGCAGGAGATCATGGACGGCAAGGTCTTCAGGGACGATTTCTATTACAGGCTCTGTTCGGATATCATTGAAGTCCCCCCCCTTAGAACCCGGATAAAGGAATGCCCCCAGGAACTGGACGACCTTCTGAACTTCACCATCCATCGCATGACCGGATTCCGGTCAAAACCCTTTACCCAGAAAGTCAAAAGAATCATTGACCGAAGGCTGGGAAAGGACTATCAATGGCCCGGGAACGTCCGGGAGCTGGAGCAATGCGTGCGCAGCGTTCTATTGCGCCGGGACTACAGGGGAAAGGAAATCCCATCCCGGACGCCCACGA
>JAKSBM010000464.1 GCA_022361135.1 Desulfobacterales bacterium
ACGACACCCAGGTCACCACCCTGATCCCGGCCCAGGATTTAAGGGAGAACCGAAACATCGTCGGGGCCATTGCCACCATCCGGGCCGGGGGCAATACCGCATTGTTCGGCGGTGTAAGCCAGGGCGCATCGGAGCTGCGCAAGGCCGAGGACGGGGACTATGTCCACCGGCTGGTCCTGTTGTCCGACGGCCTGGCCAACGTGGGCCCCAGATCCCCCGGGGAATTGGGACGCCTGGGTGCAGCCCTGTTCAAGGAAAAAATCTCCGTCACCACCGTGGGTGTGGGCACGGATTACAACGAAGACCTCATGGCCCGCCTTTCCCAGAACAGCGACGGCAATACCTATTTTGTGGAATCCGGCCTGGACCTGCCCCGGATCTTTGCCTCGGAGCTGGGGAAAGTCCTCAATGTGGTGGCCAAAAATGTCGACCTGGAAATCGAATTGCCCCGGGATGTCACCCCCCTGGAAATCATTGGCCGGGAAGGCCGGATCAAAGGGCAGCGACTGGAATTGTCCATGAACCAGCTCTACGGGGGCCAGGAAAAATATGCCCTGATCAAGGTCAGGGTCCAACCCACGGCAGCAGGTTCCACCCGTGAACTGGCCCGGGCCCGGGTGAACTACCACGATCCCTATGGCCGGAAAACCCAAACCGCCATGGGCAGGACCGAAACCCGATTCACGGACAATGCCCGGGCCGTGGCGGCATCGGTGAATGTGGATGTGGTGAAAAATTATCACCTGAATCTCAATGCCCTGGCCCAGGAAAAGGCCATTGTCCTCTCGGACCAGGGAAAGACCGAACAGGCTGCGGCCACCCTGAAACAATCGGCGGCTTCCCTGAAAAAAATCGGGGAGCTCTACCAAGACCCGGCATTAAAGAAAGAAGCCCACGAGGTGGAAACCCAGGCCCGGGACCTTGCAACCCAGGGCATGAGTAAAAAGAACCGGAAGGTTCTTCGGACCAAATCCTATCAAATGAAAAACCAACAACAAATCCAATGAAAACCCGATCCACCATAGGCCTTTTCTGGCTCCTCATTCTTGTCCCGGCCCTGGTTCTGGCCGGGACCGCCCTGCGCCTGATCTCCCACGAACAAAAACAACTCAAGGCCGGAGCCATTGAGGGGCTCTCCAACCAAGCCCAAGCCCTGGCCCAAACCCTGGATCTAACCCTGGCCACGGTCCAGGATAATCTCACCCGCGCCCTTTTGGACATTGCCCCGCTTCCGGTCCCCGGCCATGGAATTTCCCGGGGCCAAATCCGGACCTTGGAACGGCGCCTCACCCAATGGGAACGGACCAACCCCCTGGTGAGGAATGTATTCATCCATATACCGGACCAGGGCCTGCTCTACCCCCCCTCCAGTTTGGCCGCCACCCGGGAAGAGCGGGAATTCATCCAGAGATTCCGCCCCCTCTTCCGGGAATCCGGCCATTTCAACAATGGGTCCGAACCCGGAGAAAGCCGGGTAAAGCCGGCATCCCCCCGCCAGGAACTCTATGCCCTGTCACAACCCCGAATTTCCATGGAAGCAGCGCCCCGGAAAACCATGGACGCTGAAGCTCCCGTTCCAGGGCAAGAACAACCCCATGGATGGATTCCCTGGTTCAACCAGAACCGCCTCCACATCCTGGGCTGGGTGAAAACCGGTTCCCAACCATGGGTCTATGGGGTGGAGTTGGAATTGATGACCCTGCTATCCCGCATGGTCACAGACTTTCCGGCCAATCCCCGGGACGGTACCGCCCTGGTCCTCACCGACGGCAATGGGAGCCGGATCCACCAAACAGGGAATCTGGACCTGGAAGCAAATCCCCATCCCAGGGCAACCCTTCCACTCTCCCCCCGTCTTCCCCACTGGCAAATCCAGGTATTTATCCAGGATGCGGCCCTGGGAGGAAACCACACCTTTTTTATCCTGGCCCTGGGGGGAACGATTCTGGTTATCACCGCCCTGCTCCTGGGGGGCGTATTCATGACCCGGCTCACCCTGGACAAAGCCAGGGATGCGGAACAAAAAACCACCTTTGTGGCCTCGGTTTCCCATGAACTCAAAACCCCCCTCACCAGCATCCGCATGTATGCGGAGCTGCTCTTATCCGGCCGGATCAAGGATGAAACCAAGCAGAAAAAATACCTGGAGATTCTGGTGGGAGAGAGCCTGCGCCTCACCCGCCTCATTAATAATGTGCTGGATTTCGGGCGGCTGGAGCAAAAACGAAA
>JAKSBM010000734.1 GCA_022361135.1 Desulfobacterales bacterium
GAGAAGGCCGCTGGAGGCGAATGTCCTTGGCCACCTGGAAGGTTTTCCGGGAAGCCAGGGCAATGACCCCCACCTGGGTATTGCCCTTGGTGTCGGTGATCACCCGGGTCTGGATGGGAAAGAGCCCGGCAATGCTGCCCGAGGCCTTGCGCAGGGTCTGTTTTACGAATTTATCCCGGAACAGGTCCTTCTTCTTTGTCACGGGCATGGTTTCCAATTCCTGGGGATCCACACCCATCTCGATGAGTTCCTGGTCCAGCTTTTTACCGGCCACATCCAAGCCCTTGTCCATCACCGCCATGACCTTTTCCACGAAATCCTTGGAATCCGGTGGCGGCAGGGGGATTTCACCGGCATGGGTGGACCGGTCGGAATAAAAGGATTTAATCTTTTCCGTGGTCGTGCGGCCGAAACGCGCCATGAGGTAATCCTGCTGGAGGCGCATCATGGCTTTGTCAAAGGCATTGGTCAGGGCTATCCCGTACTGGGGATCGGTGTTTTTCAAGGACACCGGCTGGGAGGCACCGTAGACAAAGCGTCCCCCGGACTCCCCAAAGCCATCCAGGCCAAACTGGACCATCACCTCGTCAAACCAATCTTCCATGGTGTCTGCGGCCGAATTCACGGCATTGGCATCGGCCAATTGGTTCAGATCCCCGCCCGAAGCCGGGGCCGCCGGCGGAACCGGGGGCGGCACTGCTGTTGCAACCGGTGGGGGCGGCGGCAGGGGAACAAAGAGGGATTTCAACTCGGCAATGTGACCGGATTGTGTCCATTTTTCCATGCCCGGGGTCCAGGCCAGGGTTTGGGCATTGAACTGCCCGTCCCGGGCCATTTGCTGGAGTTGGGCCACGGAAAAGGGACCCTGCTGTGCATTATTCAACAGGAGATGATAGTCCGCGGCCCACAGGGGGGCCGCCAGGACCATGGAAAGGCATAGGAAGATCGCGCATGGGCGTTTCATGAAATATCCTTATGTTTTGGGGTTACCAGCTCACGCTTTTGTTGCTTCCCCGTTTACCGATGACCGATTCCCCTTCCCACAGGGCCAGACCGGTTTCAATGTGGGTCAGGGTCAGCTGAAAATAGTATTCCACCTGCTGGGTGGAGGAATCCACCCGGACGTTCCGCTGGATAATTTTACCGGAGAGACTCAGGTCCGGGGCGATCATCCGACCCTTTTTGGCCACGGTCTTCTGGTTGAATTCATCGGAGGCTCTCAGCTTACGGGCCTTGAAGGACATCTGGTCTTCGGC
>JAKSBM010000557.1 GCA_022361135.1 Desulfobacterales bacterium
ATCCCAGGAGGGCCACCACCCGTACCCAGAAGACCCTGAGGTTGAGGTGGTCGGCAATGCCCCGGCAAACCCCCATGATCATGCCCCTGCGGGAGCGGTAGAGATCCCGGCCGCGGCCGGTTCTATGGCTCCGGCGCCGGGGGCGGCAATGGTTTCGTCCATGGTGTCTCATGTTTAGTACTCCCTTTGGTTGGTGGTGGAATCATGGGCGGTGCCTCCTTGGTTGGCGCCGCTGCGGTCCATGAGGATGGTTTCCAAGGCTTCCACCCGTTTTTCCATGCGGTTGAGTCCGTTGTAGATTTCCTGGATCATCTGGGTTTCTTCCGATCGGGTTTTGGCACTGACCTTGGGGCTTCCCCCGCTTTTGGCCGTGCGGATGATGCCGATGATGATTACCCCCAGGGCGATGAGAAGTAAGAGGGCCCCGCCCATGAATACGGTGAGAAAGTGTACGCCGTGCATAGTTATTCCCTTCCTGAGTCTGGGTTATGCCTCGTTAGTATCATCATTTTTCCGGGATTGGGAGGATTTTAGATCCCGGAGCTGGGCTTCGATGTCGTCGTCGGCACTTAGCTCTTCAAATTCCGCTTCCAGGCTGCTTTTCCGGCCATAGTTCACCAGATCTGCCTCGGCTTCCATGCGTTCGATGTGGTTTTCCATTTCTTCAAATTTCCGCAGCACCTCATTGGAATCGGCCCTTCGAATTTCCTGGTGGGCCTGTTTTTTCCGGGTGGCCCGGATGTGGCGCTGGACCAGAAGGCGCTGTTTTTCCCGGGCGGACTTGAGGCGTTCTTCCAATTCCTGGATGTCGTCCCGGTATTGTTCCACCAGAACCCCCAGCTCCATGAGTTCCTCGGCCACGGCTTCCAGGCGCTGGGTGAATTTTCTTTTTTCCAGCAGGGCCTGGCGGGCCAGGTCGTCCCGTCCCTTGGTCACGGCCAGGGTGGCTTTTTTGTCCCAGAAGAGTTCCCGGTCCCGGGTTTCCCCCTGGAGACGCTGGACCTTTTTCTGGGAGGCAATG
>JAKSBM010000782.1 GCA_022361135.1 Desulfobacterales bacterium
GCAGAAGGCAGGCGGCAATGGACATGAGGAAGATGGAGGACCACATCCAGCCTACCATGCCGCTTTTGCCGTGGAGGCCTGCGTAGAGGTATTGAAAATGGGCCGTGTGGGAGGGGATGGCGGAATAAAAGACCACAAAGACCTCGCAGACCATGAAAAAGAGGTTGGCGATGAGGCCGTAGGTGGCGATGACGGCCAATGATTGGATGGCCTTGTTCCCGGCATCAAAGGGGGTGAGGCGGCGGATGACCAGGGCCAGGAGGATGAGCAGGGCCGGGCCCGATGCAAAGGCCGAGGCCAGGAAGCGGGGGGCCAGAATCGCGGTGAGCCAGAAGCCCCGTCCCGGAAGGCCGCAATAGATAAAGGCGGTCATGGTGTGGATGGAAAAGGCCATGGGGATGGAGAGGTAAATCAGGGGCTTCAGCCATTTGGGGGGAACCACCCCGTTGTACTCCGCATCCAGGACCTTCCAGCCGATGATGATATTGAGGATAAGGTAGACGGTGAGGACGTTCCCGTCCCAGAAGAGCATGGACCAGGGGGTGGGGTGAAGGAAGATGTTCAGGGCCCGGGTGGGTTGGCCCAGGTGGACCAGAAGGTAGGTGAGACACATGCACAGGGCGGCCACGGCCAGGAATTCCCCCAGGATGGTGATTTTCCCAAAGGCTTTATAGTTGTGGAGGTAATAGGGGAGGACCAGCATGACCCCACCGGCGGCAACCCCGACGAAAAAGGTCATCTGGGCGGTGTAAAATCCCCAGGAGACATCCCGGCTCTGGCCGGTGACGGTGAGGCCGGTGGTGAACTGATCCACGTAAAATCCCAGGCCCAGGGCCATGAGGGCCACCAGGCTCCCCATCCAAATCCAATAGCTGCGGCTTCCCTTGAATAATATTTCCAGCATATCCGTATTCCTTTTCAATTTGAGATTCCATGGCCCGGGAGATTCGGGGCCGGTTGGAACCGGGGTATAGGATACGGGAGTTGCCGGGGACTAAATTTTGACTAAACGGGACGGGTTTTTTGGGAATTTTTTTTGCCCATGAGGCGGTGGAAGCAGGCCGTTGTCTCCGATGAAATGGGGCAGTCCATGGCCGCCAGTTGGGCCTGGCAGCGTTCAAAGGTGAGGGTGACTTCCCGGTATCGGCCCTGGGCGGCCAGAAGGGCCATGGCCGTTTGGTGGAAGGTTTCGTCCAGGGGATCGGCCTGGATGCCCTGCCGGGCCCAGTGGAGGGCTTCATCCGGTTCCTGGGTATGGTGGATGAGTCGTTTCATGAGGCCGAGGTGGGCCTGGGCCAGGGCCTCCCGTTTGGGGCGGCACCAGTCCTGGTACCGGGTGTCCTCCAGCAGGGGACCTGTGTAGACGTCCAGGGCGGCCCGGCACTGGGTGCAGATGTCCCGGGGATGGGTGGCGTTCTTTGCCGCCTGGGCATGGGTGCGGAATTGATCGAGGTCGCTTCGTCCCCCCGGGCCGGTACTGAGCCGGTATTGATCCCGTTGCCGCAGGAGGAAGGCCGATGGCGCCTTGGGGGGCAGATCGGGCTCCAGGAGTTTCCGCAACCGGCTGGCGGCCACGTTGAAGCGCTTCCCGGTCTTGGCGGGATCTTCCCCGGGCCAAAGGATTTCCAGGAGCAGATCCTTGGGCAGGTATCCCTTGTCCATGTGCAGGGCCAGGTATTTGAACAGGCCCAGGGACGGGGCGTGGCGCCAGGCTTCGGCCGGGATTTTCCGGTCCCCCACCTGGAGGGCAAAGGGTCCCAGGAGTTGGATTTTCAGGCTGGGGGCCCCGTGGCTTCTTTGATTTATCTCTGGGATTTTTGTTTCACCTCTGTTGGGTGGAGGCGCGGGCAGACGATGGCGTACCCATTGGTCCCAACCCGGTTCCCGGCCCGGGGCCAGAAGGGTGTCCAGATCCCGGCCATGGGATTTCAAGGATGTTCCGGGGCGTGAATGGCTCCGGCAATGGAGAAGGAGGCATTGGGCCAGGGCCTGGAAATGGGGCCCCGGGGCCAGGCTGGGGATGAGTTCCTCCAGCAGCGCTTGGGCGGTTTCATGTTTCTTCTCCAGAACCAGGACCCGGGCCCGGGTGAGGCGGATCTGGGCCAGTGGGAAATCCAGTTCACGGTCCTGGATGCAGGCTTCGGCCCGGTTCAGGTGAGCGTGGGCCTGGCTGAAGTCTTTGCGGTGCATGGCCCTGCGGGCAAAGTGGTTCCAGGCATGGGCCTGGCCCCACCGATTGTCCGGGCCCTGGAAGACGTCCAGCCCCTTTTGGATGAGGTCTTCGGCCTCGGCCCAGGATGCCTTGCCTGCCTGGGCCAGCCCCATGATATTGTCGGCCCAGGAGAGGTAGAGCCATCCCTTCTGGCTGTCCCTGAGGTGGATTTCATTGGCGGTTTTGATGCCCGCCCGGGCATGGGCAATGCCGGATTCGTAGTCTCCCAAACAATGGTCGGCCGCTGCACTCTGGTACCGGGCCAGGGGGATGCAGGCGGCCAGATTGTATGTGTTGGCCCGTTGGATGAGCCAGCGGTTCAGGCGGTGGGATTCCCGGAATCGGCCGGTGATGAAGAGGCGATAGGTCTCCGAGGTGGAGATGAGGATTTGGGCGGCCTTGTTTTCCATGGGGGGATAGGCATTGATTTCTTCCTGGGTTTGGTCCTGGTAAGCCTGGGACAGCTCGATTTTCCCCAGGACCGCCGTGAAAAACACAAGATAGGTCATCATGAGGATATAGGTGGGGGCGGTGGGGTCCACCTGATCCAGGACCTGCTCCATGAGGCCCTTGGCTTCGGGGATATAGCCGGTGTAATAGTATTGGGCCCCCAGATCGGCCAGGCATTTTATGGCCGAGGGCTGGTCCCTTAACTCCTGGAAGAGGGCATGGGCCTGCTTAAGGCAGGTGATGGCCCGGGGTGAATCTCCGTAATAGGAGTGCTGCTTGGCGGCCATGAAAAGAATCTGGGGATGCTGGTCCCTCACCGAATCGGGGATTTTGTCCAGGCAGGCTTTGACAAAGGGCATCTTTCCCCGGAGGAGGAATTGGACCTCCAGCTCCGAGAGCAGGTCGGCGGCCCGGTCATAGGCCCGGGCTTCGATGTAATGGTGCAGGGCCAGGGCATGGCCGGTTCGGGCCAGTATCTTTCCGGCCCTGAGGTGGAGCCGGGTGATTTGGTCCGTCCCCAGGAGTTGGCGGGCCTGGGCCCTGAGGAAATCCCGGAGCAGGTCATGGTAGTGAAAGCTGGGGGGATCTCCGGCCAGGGGGAAGACCATGAGGTGGTCCCGGACCAGGGCCTGGAAGCTTTTTTTCGAATGGTCGATTTTCAGGATTTCATCGCAATAAGCCGGTTCCAGAGGGGCCAGGAGGGCGGTTTTTACCATGAATTCCCGTCGTTCCAGGGATTGGTTTTCAAAGATATTTTCTTCCAGGTAGGCAAATACCTGTTCCCGGGAATCGGGGAATGTCTCCAGGGGGCTGCCCCAATTGCTCTGGTTCATGGCGCAGTGGAAAAGGACCAGGCCGGCTGCCCAGCCCCGGGTCTTGGTCTGGATGTGGTCCAGGTCGATTTCGGCCAGGGCCTGGGAGGGGGGTGCTGCGCCCCCGGGGGGCAGGCCCTCGAAAAAGGCCTGGGTCTCTTTCCGGGTAAATGCCAGCTCTCCCTCTCCGATGTCTAAAACCCCCAGTCCGGCCCGGAGTCGGGAAATTTTCAGGTTCGGTGGGCGACGGCCGGCCAGGACCAGGGTGACCGTGGGGGGCAGTCGGTCCAGGATGAATTCCAAAATGGGGTTGAGGTGGGGGCTGACCTGGTGGAAGTCGTCCAGGACCATGAGAAGGGGGCGGTTCACTCCGCGTTCAAGGGCCCCCAGCCAGTCCAGCAGCCACCTTTCCTTATCTGCCAGGTGGGGAGCCGGGGCCGGGGGGAGATCAAGTCCGGCCAGGGCCAGCCCCTGGTTCAAATAGGACATGAAAAGGGAGAAGTCCTGGTCAAATCGGTCCAGTCGGTACCAGAGGGTATGGGCCTGGGTTTCCCGGGCCCGGGCCAGGAATTGGGCGGCCAATGTGGTTTTGCCGAAGCCGGCTCCGGCCGTTATCTGGATCAGACGGATTCCCTCCCCGGGAATTCCGAGGAGTCGGTTTCGGTTGAGAATATGCCCCCCAGTCGGGGGGGTGAGTTTGGCCGAGAGCAGGGTCATGGATGGGTTATAATCCATTTGGAGCCGGGGTTCAACCGGATTGGTTCAGCGGCATGGAGCTGCAGTGTGGGGCGGTCGTTTGGGTGCCCCCCCCATTCCAGGGTGCCGGGCTAAATATCCACCACCTGTACATGTCTTTTTTTCAAGGATTTGATATGGGGCGGAAGGTTTTCAATGATGCAGCCTTCCAGGGCGGAGATGATGATCTCCTTTAAAAAACTGCGGGAATAGACCAGGCTGACCTCCCGGGTGGGCATTGGGGAAGCAAAGGCTTTGATGTGGGTCTCTGCCTCTGCCGGGGACAATTCATCCACGGCCATCTGGGGCAGGAGGGTAAAGCCTGAATTGGCGTTGACCAGTTTGATCAGGGTTTCCAGGCTGCCGCTTTCGAACCGGATGTTGGGATAGACGCATTGGTTGCTCCCCAGGGAGCATATTTTGAGCATCTGGTTCCGGAAACAATGGCCCTCGGACATGAGCCAGAGGTCACCGCAGTCCAGATCGCTTTCCTGGATTTCCCTTTTTTCGTTGAGGGGATGATCCGGGTTGAGGTAGCAGTAGAAGGCTTCGTAATAGAGGTGCCGCTCAATGAGTTTGTCGTCGTTGAGGGGGGTGACCAGAAGGCCGGCATCCAGTTCGTCATTGTGCAACAGGCGGATGATGTCGTCGGTTTTGTGTTCATGGACCACCAGGTCCACCCCGGGGTAGCGTTCACAGAAATCCCCGATGAATTTAGGGATGACATAGGCGGCCAGGGTGGGGATGACGGCCAGTTCAAAGGTTCCCTTGGGCTCCAGGGATTTGGTATCGGCAATGGCCTGGAGCTTTTTATGTTCACGAATCACCAGGCGGGCCTGTTCGATCACGGCCCGTCCGGTTTCCGTTACCAGGATGGGTTTTTTGGAGCGGTCGAAGATGATCAATTCCAGTTCATCTTCCAGTTTCTGGATCTGGGCGGACAGGGAGGGCTGTGAGACATGGCAGGCCTTGGCTGCCTTGCCGAAATGACGCTCCTGGTCCACGGCCAGTAAATATTCCAATTGGGTAAGGGTGGACATGGTTCCTTTCCAAGGGAAGGCGGGGTCAGCCCTGTTTGAGAACCAGGTCCTCAAATGCTGTGAGGCCGGCCTTTGCCCCTTCTCCCATGCTGATAATAATTTGTTTATAGGGTACGGTGGTCACGTCCCCGGCTGCGTATATGCCCGGAACCTTGGTTCTGCATTTTTCATCCACTTCAATTTCACCGAAGCGGTTGGTATCCACCGTATTATCCACAAAGCCGCTGTTGGGCGCAAGGCCGATCTGAACAAAGATTCCATCCAGGGGGATTTCCTCGATTCCTTCCGTTGCCCGGTCCTTGTATTTCAGCCCGGTGACCTTTTTCCCATCCCCAAGGACCTCCAGGGTCTGTGCATTGGTCCTGATGCTGACATTGGGCAGGGATCGGGCCTTTTCAATGAGGACCTGGTCGGCCTTGAGTTCCGGCAAAAATTCAAAGACGGTGACGCTTCCAACGATGCCGGCCAGGTCAATGGCCGCTTCAATGCCCGAATTTCCCCCGCCGATGACGGCCACATCCCGTCCCTTGTAAAAGGGGCCGTCGCAATGGGGGCAGAAGGCCACTCCCCGACCGGTGTATTCCGATTCTCCGGGGATATTCAGGGTTTTCCATTTGGCCCCGGTGGCGATGATCACAGCTCGGGCCTGGGCCGATTCCCCACTGTCCGTTGTCAGGCCATGGACCTTTCCGGTTTCAATGGCGGTGATGCGCCTGTGGGAGAGGACCTTGATATCATAGGCATTGACGTGTTCAAGCAATTGGCCGGCCAGTTCCGGCCCCTTAATATGGGGTATTGAAATCAGATTTTCAATACCCTGGGTGTCCTGGACCTGCCCCCCGATGCGTTCGGCCACCATCAGGGTTTTCAATCCCTTCCTGGCCGTATAAATGGCTGCGGCGGCACCGGCGGGCCCTCCACCGACGACGGCCACATCGTATTGACCCAGCTCCCGGGGAACAGCTTCCCCTGCCTGACTGCCGAATCTTTTTTCCAGGGTGGAAAGGAGTTGGACCAGGTCGGTTTTTCCGGAACCGATGAGGGTGGTGTCGTCCATGATCGAGGGAACCCCCTGGATGCCCAGCTGTGATACCTCGTCCTGGAAAAATGCGCCGTCCAGGGTCTCATGGGTGAACTCCGGGTGGAACACGGCCATGATATTCAGGGCCTGGACCACCCCGGGGCAGTTTTCACAGGAAAGGGAAACATAGGTCTTCAGGTGGATGGGGCCCTTGAGCCGGCCCACCCGTTCCAGGAGGGTGTCATCGGGCAACTTGCCCTTGTGGTCGGCATTGAGGATGGCCAGAACCAGGGAGGAAAATTCATGTCCCCCGGGGATTCCGCTGAAAAATATGCCCGTGTCCATACCATTGCGCCGGACACCGAATCGGGGCGCCCCGGCGGTGGCGCCTGAAGTTTCCACCGTGATTTTTTCCGATGTGGCCGCCACCTGGTGGAGCATTTCAAGCAATTCGTCCTGCTGCCGGTGGGGGCTGTCATCCACGGAAAGGGATATTTGACCTTCCAGGGCATGGAATACGGTTTTGAGCTGTTCTAAAATTTGGGCGTCTAACATGGTATTTCCCCTTTGTTGATATGGCATCCCCGGCCGGGTTGGCCCCGGCCAGGGGGTGCGAAGTTAAGGCTTGGCTGAACCCGGGGTTAAATTTTTCCCACAAGATCCAGGCCGGGTTTGAGGGTGGCAGCGCCTTCCTGCCATTTGGCCGGGCAGACTTCATTGGGATTGGCGGCAATGTACTGGGCCGCCTTGACCTTTCTGAGCAGTTCGTCTGCATTTCTGCCGATGCCGTTGTCATTGACCTCGGCCAATTTGATTTCCCCTTGGGGGTTGACCAGGAAGGTGCCCCGGTAGGCCAGGCCTTCGGATTCAATGTAGACACCGAAATCCCTGGACAATTTCCCGGTGGGGTCGGCCAGCATGGGGAAGTTGATTTTTTTGATGGTCTCGGATGCCTCGTGCCAGGCTTTGTGGGTGAAATGGGTGTCCGTGCTCAC
>JAKSBM010000621.1 GCA_022361135.1 Desulfobacterales bacterium
GCCGTTGAAATCTGTGGCGACGGTGTGGACAATGATTGCAGCGGTGGTGATCTGGCATGTGACAGTGATAACGACGATGACGGTTGGGATGAAAATGGGGGGGATTGCGACGATAACAACGCAGATATCCACCCCAATGCCATCGATGTCTGCGGGGATGGCATTGACCAGGATTGCGAGGGCGGGGACAAACCATGTGAAGACGCAAATTGTCTAGACCTTGCCGATTCCCCCATGGAAAGTCAATATCAGTCCGCCCCTGCCATTATTATGTTCTTGTTGGATAACTCCGGGTCAATGGATTGGAGTTTTTTGACAACGGAAACCAATGGCACCTTTTCCAACAACTATTACCTCCATGACGTGGACGACCTCACCTACAGTTCAAATAAGGTCATTTCCTCTGCTACGCGAGATCGCTGGCGGGCCCGGTGGCATGGGTATAATAGGCTGTATTATAACCCCAATGTTGTCTATTCCCCTTGGGCTTCCACTGACATGTATCCGAATATCCGGGCCTTTGATGATGCCGATGAAGCTGAGCCCCATCTCATGCTATCCCATCCCGTGGCCGATGATGATACGGTGGACATTGATGCAATCTGGACGACCGCAGCGGTTTCCGGCCTGGACATCCCCGTGGGCCATTATTTCGTCCGATATAATACCGACGTCTATCTGGTCACCCTTTCCGGGGGAAGTATTCGCTACTATCGCATGGATGACCCCCATGACAGCTCCACGCTGTTCTCCGGGTTGACAGAGGTTACCGGTAGCAATATTCCGCCAATTACCTCCAGAACCTATGGGGAAGAACGGCAGAATTTTGCCAATTGGTTTACCTTTTATCGTCGTCGGTTCTTGGCCGCTTCGGGTGCCCTTGCCAATATTATCCAGCAAATGCGCGATGTTAAAATAGGAATTTATACCATTAACCCCTCCAATGGGAATGGAAATGAGTACATTGTTCAGTCCCCGGTTCCGGTCCGGGTGAAGGGGGAGGACCAATCCGAAACCCTGATTAACCAATTGTACCGGTTTCAAGTCCCCTTTGAGGGAACCCCCTTGAGGGGGGGGCTCGAGGATATCGGGCAATTCTATGATGATACCGACCAGGTCACGGTGAGCGGACTTGGGGCATCCCCCTATGAGGATGAAGAAGCAGGTGGGGCCTGCCAACAGGCGTTTACGGTGATGATGACCGACGGCCATTGGACCGACAATGAGACCATTGAGGTTGGGGACCAGGACGGTGACGGGTGGGAGGATACTCTGGCGGACATCGCCATGCTTTATTACGGCATGGACCTTTCGGAATTGCCTGATCAGGTACCCACCAATTCCGTTGATACTCAAAGCACCCAGCACATGGTGACCTACGGGGTTGCCTTTGGGGTTAAGGGAAGCCTGGATCCCGAGTCCTTTCCCGATTGTCCCCAGGAGTGTACCACCTTGATTCCGGATTGCGATGCCTGTCCGGATTCATGGCCCAAACCATTTGGCTCCAATGGGTCGAAAATAGATGATTTTTACCATGCCACCGTCAATGGGCGGGGCAAGGTCTATAGTGCGGGAAATCCGGTCCAGCTTTCCGAAGCATTGAGTCTTCTGCTTCAAGACCTTGAGGCCCGTGGCGGCAGTGCCGCATCCCTGGGGGTGAATGGGGATCAGGTTACCGTGGACACCACCATCTATCAACCCAGCTATTTCAGTGAGGATTGGATTGGGGATGTAAAGGCCTACAAATTTAACGTCACCAATGGACAACTGAACTCCAACCATGCATGGGCGGCCTCGGAACAATTGGAAAGCAATTTGGGGGTTACTGGGTGGGCAACAAGCGGAAGCGGGCGAAAAATCATTACCAATGACGGCAATTCCGCCATTACCTTTAATACGGCCAATGCCACGACAATAGGGCTTTCTGCCCAATATATTAAATACATCCGCGGGGACAGCACCTTTGAAGGGGAGTCTGAAAATCAGTACCGACAACGGGATTCAAAGTTGGGGGATATTATCCATTCCTCACCGGTTGAAGCCAACGGTCTTGTTTTTGTCGGGGCCAACGACGGCATGCTCCATGCCTTTGAAGCCAGCAGCGGAAAAGAGCGGTTTGCCTATATCCCCGGCTTTGTCCATGGGACCCTTCCCGAATTGGGGCGACAATATTACAGCCATCGTTATTATGTGGACGGCACCCCCTATGTTCAAAAAATCGGCAGTTCCACCACCTACCTTGTGGGGGGGCTGGGTAAGGGGGGAAAGGGAGTCTATTGCCTGGATATCAGTTCTTCAAAATTGAATCCCACCAACGAAAATGCGGCCAGGAATATTTTCAAATGGGTTTATCCCACCACATCGGACGATGACATGGGGTATTCATATTCCAAACCCACCATTGTCAATTCCACCGCCGGGTGGGTGGTTATTTTCGGGAATGGGTATGGTAGCACGAATGGTAAGGCTGCCCTCTATGTTGTCCGGCTTTCCGACGGGGCATTATTGAAAAAGATAGACACAGATTTCGGAAATACCGGAATCGATTGCAACGGTTTGTCCACACCGGTTCTTATTGATGTGGATAGGGATAGTCTGGTGGATTATGCCTATGCCGGTGATCTCCAGGGGAATCTTTGGAAATTTGATCTCACCGATTCCGATGTAACCAAGTGGGATATGGCATTCAAGGACGGCAGTGATAAAGGGCAGCCCCTGTTTCGGGCCCTGAATGAAGACGGTAAGGCCCAGCCGATTACCCATAAACCAGATGTGGTCAAGCAATGCAACCGGAGTAAATCCGGTTATTTGGTCGTATTCGGTACAGGGCGTTATCTGGGGGTTGATGATGTTTCCAATGCCGATGTGCAGACCATATACGGAATTTGGGACTGGGTAGATGAATGGGCAAAAAACGGTACCACGGATGGGGAAAAGAAAACTTCGGATAAGTATTTGGGTACCTTTCAGGTGCCAAGCCAGAACGGCGGAAAGCGATTATTATCCAACCTCTCCGGTTCAAGTGATTTGCCCGGCGGTGCACAGGAGGCCACCCTCCTGGAACAGACCGAAGTGCCTCTAACCAATTCAACATTGAGGGTTTTAACCAACAATAGAATCAATTGGTATACCCGATCAAAGGATCCGGAAACCGATGAAACCCATGTGGGCTGGTATTTTGATTTGCCCACGGACCGGGAGCGGGTCTTCAAGGATTTTGTTGTTCGCGACGGTGTGGTGGTCATGGTTACCACCATTCCTTCCCGGAGTGTTTGCCAGGTCGGCGGCCTCTCCTACCTCATGGAATTCAGCGCATGTAACGGTGGGCGACTTCCCTTCCCATCCCTGGATATCGACAATGATCAGCTCATTGATGAATCCGATAAGGTCCAGATACAGACGGGTACACCGGGAACCCCGGGATACTCCACCCAGAATGTGGCCCCATCGGGTATTCAGTTCAATGGGTTGGTCAATTTTCCGGTGATTTTAAGCTTGGATGAAAATATGCGTGAGCGAAAATTCTTGTCCAGTTCCGAAGGGAATATTACCACCATTGATGAAACCCCGGAACGGCGTGGCATTTATTCCTGGAGAGAGTTGGAATAGATGACACTCGATGCCCATGGGTCAAAGTTATTAATCCAAATAATCAATATAGAAAATAATCAATGAACCTTAAGCCAAATTTTTCCATATGTCTTTTCCCTGGATTTGTGCGACAAAAGGTCCCCTTGCTTGTTTTGGTTTTGTTGATATTTTTAACTTTTTCTCCAGCCCCGCCGGCCATTGCCCAGTGCACCAAACTCAGCCCCGTGGATGCAACGGTGACCGTTGCCCGGCCAACATTATCCTGGAGCAATACATCCTGTACCGGCGGCAATAGTTTCACCATCTATATTAGAAATCCAGGCGGGGATTTGATTCATTGGTGGAATACCAATTGCAACACACCGGTTTGTAATTTTACGACTCCCATTGACATGCCCGAAGGGGATTATTCGTGGAATGTCAGGCAGGGAACCAATCCCACCATTGAATGGTGGTATGCGGCTTTCAGTGTGGTCTATCCCAGGAATTGGTACGAGGATTCCGACGGGGACGGATATGGAAATGCCAATATTACCCAGGTCAGCGCATTTCAACCCTCGGGCTACGTGGAAGATAATACCGATTGTGACGATGATGACAACTCGGTCCACCCCACGGCAACGGAATTTTGTGGAGACAATATTGATCAGGATTGCAACGGTGTGGACGGTATTTGCACCGAAGATGTGGATGGCGATGGTTGGCGGGTGGAGGCCGGGGATTGCAATGACAATGACCCCTCTATCTATCCGGCAGCCGCTGAAATCTGCGGTGATGGCGTGGATCAAAATTGCGACGGCCGGGATGTTGAATGTGTTTCCGGGGATTGCGGCACCCTGACCGATGTCCCCCTGGAAAGCCAATACCAGGCAGCCCCTTCCAATATCATGATGATCATGGATAATTCCGGATCCATGACCTCTTCCTTCATGACCACGGAATACGAAGGCTACTTTAGGAATTGTACCTATGTTTACAATTTGTCGGACAGCGCCTACCGTGGGGGGGCGTCTGCCCTGGAGGTATTCTCGTCCAATTATTGGAAGGGCCGGTGGCATGAATACAATCGGTTGTTCTATAACCCCAATGTGATCTATGAACCCTGGTTGCCCACGGAACGATATCCCAATTTAACGGCCTTTGCCGATGGGGACCAAGCCGTACCTCGCATGGTTAAAAGTCATCCCATCTGGGGGACGGTGACCAAAAATTTAAATGCAAATTTTGGAAATTCCCATACCAATGGGATGGAAATCCCCATTGGTCATTATTTTGCCCGCCATGGAGAAGATATTTTTCTGGTGACCCTGGATGAACCCCGGATGCGTTTTTTTAAATTGAGCAATCCCACCGACAGCACCACCAATGGACAGAGTTTGGATGAGGTCACAGGGGCCGACATCCCCCCCATCACCAGCCGTACTTTTATAGAGGAGCGCCAGAATTTTGCAAATTGGTTTACCTTTTATCGGTCACGTAATCTGGTTGCAAATGCCACCATCAGTCGATTAATCCGGGCATTATCCAACGTCAATATCGGCATTTACACCACCAATCCCACCCCAGGCTATCAGGACCCCGCCCATACGGTCATTGTTCAACCCATGGTGCCGGTTCGGGTGGATGGTCAAGATGAAAGTGAAACCCTCCTTAACCTGATTTACGAACACAAGGTGGACGGCGGCGGTACCTATCTGAGGCGGGCTTTGAAGGTGGTGGGGGAATTTTTTGATGATACCGACAATGTTGAAGTGGATGCATTGGGCAGTTCTCCCTATGACTCCGAGGAGGATGGCGGGGCCTGCCAGCAGGCATTTGCCGTGCTGATGACCGATGGGCATTGGTCGGATCAGCATTTTAATTTTGGAAATTACGATGGCGATCCCTGGTCCAATACCCTGGCCGATGTGGCCATGTATTATTATCGCAAGGATTTGTCCGATCTCCCCGATAAAATACCTGCGAATTTTAAGGACTCCCTGAGTTACCAGCATCTGGTCACCTATGCCATAGCCTTTGGGGTCGAGGGAAGCGTGAACCCCGATGATTATCCGGGCTGCCCAGAGGAATGCGACACCCTGGAACCCACATGCGAGGCCTGTCCCGATGACTGGCCCAAGCCGGAGGGACGAAACCATACCAAAATTGATGACCTTTACCACGCCACCCTGAATGGCCGCGGCCATATGTGGAGTGCCTATGATCTGACCGAGCTGTTGTCGGCCTTCCAATCCCTGGTCAGGGACATAGAGGGCCGGGTGGGGACGGCATCTTCCCTGGGTGTGAATTCCAATTTTCTCACCGATGATACAACCATTTATCAATCCAGCTACAGTTCCCATTTCTGGACCGGAGATGTCAAAGCCTTCCGGGTGGATGCCAATGGCAAACTCCTTAAAAATCCGCTTTGGTCGGCTTCCGATAAAATGGAAGAATTTTTGGATCAGGAAGGATTTTCAGCGCGTAAAATATTTACCAATAAAGGGGCGACGGGGCTGGCCTTCAATGTCCAGAACAAGACAGAGATCGGGATCAGCGAAGATGTTTTAAAATATATCCGGGGCGATGCCGGTAAGGAGGGTAAGGCCTCCGGTGATTTTAGAAAAAGGGATGCCCCCCTGGGGGATATTGTAAGTTCCAGCCCCATTCTGGCCAATGGCCTTGTGTTTGCCGGCGGAAATGACGGGATGCTCCATGCCTTTGATGCCTCCGACGGAAAGGAAGTCTTTGCCTATGTCCCGGAACAGGTTGTCCACAACCTCCAGGAATTGACCCAACAGAACTACAGCCACAAGTTTTTTGTCAATGCCACCCCATTTGCCAAGGAGATGGACAACAATACCATTTATCTTACCAGTGGCCTGGGGAAGGGGGGGAAGGGGTATTTTTGCCTGGATATATCCGATGATAAGATTGATCCCGAAGATGAAAGCGACAGTGTGGAAATATTTAATTGGAATTATCCCACCCAGCCCGACCCGGACATGGACTATTCATACGGCCAGGCATACATTGTAAATTCCTCGGCCGGATGGGTGGTGATTTTTGGCAA
>JAKSBM010000475.1 GCA_022361135.1 Desulfobacterales bacterium
CGACGTCATGGCGCCCATCGCCGGCATCCAGGTGGGCCGACTGGCGAAGCTTTTGGCAGAGAGGGAGATCGCGCTGGGCGTTTCGGATTCGGCCATGGCGCTCCTTGCGGAGGAGGGGTTCGACCCGGCCATGGGTGCCCGCCCCCTGAAGCGGGTGATCCAGCGGGAGATCGAAAATCCTCTATCTTTGTCCCTGCTCAAGGGGGAGTTTGGCCAGGGGGATGGGATTCGGTTCAGCCTGGATGGCGCTGGGAAGGGATTGGTGCTGTCCAAGGTGTAACGATCGGCAGGATGGATACGGTGAAAATACAAAACGGCCCGGGAAGTTCCCGGGCCGTTTTCATATTGTAAGGGCTGTTCTTGGTTGGAAGAGCCTTTTGTGGGTTTAGAATCGTTCGGCAAAGGCCTGGACATCGGAGTTGTTGGCCAGGAAGCGATACAAGGTGGCCCGTCCCACTCCCAAAACCCGGGCGGCCTTGGATTTGTTGCCACCGGTTTTCACCAGGGCCTGTTGGACGGAATCTGCCGTGAGTTTTCCCCGCTGGGGGGTGACTGCAGCCAGGGGCGGTTCCAGGTCTGGAACAGCGGGCTGGGCAATGGGGTCGAACTTCCGTTCCCCCCGGCTGATTTCCAGGGGCAGGTCCGAGGGCAGGATCTTATTCCCCCGGGAGCGGACCACGGAGAACTGGATCACATTTTTCAACTCCCGGACATTGCCGGGCCAGGCATAATCCATGAGGAGGTCCAGGCTGTCCGCGGCCAGTTCCGGAACCGGATTGCCGCTTTCCTGCTCCGCTTCCTTGAGGAAGTGGTTGGCCAGAAGGGGGATGTCCGAACGCCGTTCCCGCAGGGGGGGCAGGGTGATGGGGATGACATTGAGGCGGTAGTAAAGGTCTTCCCTGAACCGGCCGGCCTTCACTTCATCCTTGAGATTCTTATTGGTGGCGGAGATGATGCGCACAT
Source organism: Desulfobacterales bacterium (assembly GCA_022361135.1). The sequence goes on from JAKSBM010000475.1 coordinate 964, forward strand.
CCACATTGACCTTTTTCTCAGAGCCAACCCGCTCAAAGGTGCCCTCCTGGAGGAAACGCAGGAGTTTGACCTGGGTTTTCAACGGCAGGTCGGCCACCTCGTCCAGGAAAAGGGTGCCCTTGTGGGCCAGTTCAAATCGGCCTTTTCTGTCCTTCATGGCACCGGAAAAGGATCCTTTGACATGGCCGAAGAGTTCGCTTTCCACGATGCCCTCGGGAATGGCCCCGCAGTTGATGGGGACAAACGCCCCGTTGCCGTATGCGGAGATGTCGTGGATGGCGTTGGCCACCCGTTCCTTACCCGTTCCCGTATCCCCGGACACATGGACGGGGTAATTGTACAGGGCCACGTCCCGGATCTGACGGAAGATGTCCTGCATGATCTTGTCCCGGCCGATGATCCCGTTGAAATTGGACAGGCTTTCGGCCTTGAGGGAGAGATTGATGGTTTCGGTGAGGTCCCGGAAGGAGGCAATGACCCCTTGGAAGGTGTTATTATTGTCCATGATGGCGGAGACCGTCATCTCCAGGTGGAGTGGATTTCCGGCCTTGCAGGTGGTGGTGATGGGGTATTCCTTGGTCTGGGCATCCAGATTGGGGGGCTGGACACAGAAGGAGCATTTTCCCCCGCAAAATGGCCTGCCGAAGACGATGTGGCAGTCCTTGCCAATGACTTCTTCCTTGGTGTATCCGGTGATCTTTTCCGCCTCCCGGTTGAACACCGTTATGATGCGTTCCGGGGTATGGGCAATGACGCCCATTTTCAAATTATCCAGGACCAGATTCAGGTTGTCCCGGTCCAGAAGGGAATGGGTCAGTGTTTTCATGGAGGTCATTCCAGGGTAACAGGGTTGTTTAAAATTGACTGTGACGCCTTAAATGACACATTTGTGTATCAGGTGCAATGATTTTTTGGAAAATAACGAAAATATAATGGACTGCCGCCCTGGAAACCCGGGGATGGGGGGGAAATTTCCAGGTGCGGCAGTCGGTGGGTGATACGGTCCTATTCGTCCTCCCAGGAGATGCAGTCCTTGGGGCAGTTCTTCATTGCCTCGTGGATGTCGTCGTCTCCGTAGTCCTCCAGGGGAAGGACTTCCACAAATCCCAGATCCGAAAGCTGGAAGCAGTGGGGCGCCAGGGCGACGCAGACCTCGCAGAGGATGCATTCGGCCATATCAATGACAGGCGTCTTCATGACAACCCCTCACTTTTATTTGAAGAAGCGGTTCAGCAGACCCTGGAAGGCCATGCCGTGACGGGCTTCATCCTTGCACATTTCATGGACGGTGTCGTGGATGGCGTCGTAGCCCAGTTCCTTGGCCTTGGTGGCAATGGCTTTTTTGCCGGCACAGGCACCGTTTTCCGCCAGGACGCGGGCTTCCAGGTTGGCCTTGGTGTCGGCGTCAACCACTTCGCCCAGGAGTTCGGCAAATTTGGCGGCATGTTCGGCTTCTTCCCAGGCAATGCGCTTGTATGCTTCGGCCACTTCGGGGTAGCCTTCACGGTCGGCCTGACGGCTCATGGCCAGATACATGCCGACCTCGGTACATTCGCCCATGAAGTTGTTTTTCAGACCTTCAACGATTTCGGGATCCACATCGGCGGCAACACCGATTACATGTTCATCGGCCCAAACCAGATCACCTTCCTGAACCTTGAATTTTTCCGCAGCAACGCCACACTGGGGACAACGTTCCGGGGCTGCATTACCTTCGTGGCTATAACCGCATACTGTGCAAACATAAGTAGACATAATTAGTTTTCTCCTTGATTAAGTGATTTATTCCACCAGCCTTTTTGAATATGCGCTTCCTTTTCCTTTTCAGCAAGTTCCAGAAGCCGGTAGCCGGAATCCAGGAGAATGCCGTAGAGAACGCCGCATCCGGGATCTTCCTGCTGCTCATACCCCCGTTGGGCCAGCGCAATCATCTGCCGGGCCAGTTCGATGGTCTCGGCAATGTTTTTATCGCATTTTTTATTCAGCATTCCTATCTCTCTTTCTGTTTTCCTTGGCTTCGGGCCAGGTGTTGTTTTCTGCCTGGGATATTATTCAAGTGGCGTGCCACCTTGAATAATAAATTTAAAAAAATTATACGGTCTCCAGCTTTCGTGTGGTGCAGGCATGGGCCATATCCGAAATCCGGCTTTCCACAAAGTTCCAGCCCGTATAGATGTCCAGACTGGCCGTGTCCGTGGCAATGTCCGCGGGGATTTTTCGGCAGTCAAAGGCCTGGGCGTGGATGAGGGCCCGGCATGCATAGCCCCGTTTTATTGGATCCTTGGAGCGTAAATAAAGGTGGAGCATCCCTTCTGTGACCGGTTCCAGCTCCTGGGGAGCCGCCTTTAAATAGGTGCCCACACCCCAGATTACGCCCCGTTGGAGCAGGTCGTGTTCAATGTGGTTTTTTCCGGTGTCCAGGTAGGAGAAAAGGATGGATTTAAATTCCCGGGCCAGCTCCTGGCTTTGTCCCAGAATCTCCCCCATGGCCTCGGGGGAGCCCCAGCCAATGCCCCCGGACTCGTCGTTGAGGTTCCACATGATCCGCCTCATCAATATCCGGGCCCGTTCCATTTTCCGGGCCGCCAGGCGCATGCCCAGTTGGCCCATGGCCGTAACGGCCCTGAATTTCAACAATTCATCCCCCATGTAAAAATGGTGGAAGAGGTGGTTCACCAATTGTTCATCCGGGATTTCTTCCAACAGCTGAAGGGCATGGGTGCGTTGGGTCTCTTTTAATATGTGGGATACTTTCCGTCGTGTTTTTCGTCCGTAGGCTTTTTTCATCATCGTTATAATCCCTGTAATATGGTTCATAAAATCGGGACCTTCGCCCTGAAAATATAGCATGATTCATGCCATGGGACCAATTGGCCATGGGGTGTATTTTCCGTTTTAAAATCGGGGTGTTTCAAATGGGAAATCTGTCTCACGGGTGAATCAAATCTGTCTTGTGATACATGGCGGATACACATCTTACATGGGGTGAGACGCTTTCTTCTTGCATTCTGGATTCAAGGGGATAGACTGGGACCCATAACCATGATTCGGCCACACCATGGCTATGGTATGGCCGGATTCAACCTTTTTTCTTTTCGGGGGCAAATTATGGAAGCGTATCTGAGAGCGACGGAATTCATGGAAGCGGACAGCCCTTTGATCCGGGAATATGTAGCAAAGGGGATTGCGGGGCATGAATCGGATTTGGACCGGGCCGTGGCCCTCTATTACAAGGTCAGGGACGACATCCGCTACAATCCCTATAGCCTGACCCTGGATCGCGAAAAGCTCAAGGCCACCCATACCCTGAAACAGGGGCAGGGGTTTTGTGTGACCAAGGCCCTGCTTTTGTCCGCCTGTCTCCGGTGTGCCGGAATCCCGGCTCGCCTGGGCTTTGCCGATGTGAGAAACCATTTGGCTTCGGGCCGTCTTCGGGAAATCATGGAGACCGACCTCTTTGTCTGGCACGGGTTCACCGAGGTTTTCCTGGAGGGGAAATGGGTCAAGGCCACACCCGCATTTAACCTGAGCATGTGCCGGGAGTTCGGGGTCCACCCCCTGGAATTCGACGGCAGAACCGATTCCATTTTCCATCCCTTTGATGTCCAGGGAAAGCAGCACATGGAATATGTGGGGGAGCACGGCAGTTTTTCCGAGTTGCCCTATGATGAGATGGCCCATGCCTACCAAACCACCTATGCCCATTGTTTCGAAGCCCTGGTCAACGATAAGACTCTGCCCACCCCCGAGGATTACACCCGGGAGATTCGGGCCGACCGGAATTGATTTTCATCCATTTCTTTTAAGCTGTTCTTCCCGGCTGCCGGGTAAAAATCCCCCCGGCAGTCGGTCATGCAGGCGTGTTTCCGTGTGAGGGGGTATTGGCGGCAGATGTCCGGCTTCACGTCCTGGATGGCGCACCGGGCCATGTTTTGTTTTTTATCCCAGTCCAGCCAGGGGCATTGGTCGGAGATGGTCCCGGATGAGGGGTCCATCCAGATTCGATACTCGGTTTTTCCCTGGCGGGTCTGGGTGACCATGACCCGTTCCAGGATATCGGTGCGTCCGGTCTCCTCCCAGAGCCGGAGGTCCTCCCGGGTGCAATCGGTTTCATAGAACAGGTTCCGGCAGCACTCCCCGCACATGGCACAGTGGAATTCATCCATCTGGTCCCGGATCCATATCCCGTCGGCGGTGACCCGGACCCGGGTTTCGAAGATCCGGGTGAAAATCTGTATTTTTTGTGGAGGGGATAGATCCAGGGTTTCCAAAAGATGGAGGAGCAAAAAGGGGAGATTCTCCATGGGCTCTGTTTCCCCGGGGGCGATATTTTCTTTGCAACCCAGCAGGCGGGCCAGCTCCTGGAACAGGCGGGGCTGGGGCCCGTATTCCTGGAAATCCAGGGCCACGGCGTCCAGGGCTTCTCCATGGGTGAGAAAGGTCCAATTCGTCGTATCCACGTGATTCCTCCTTTGTGAAAGGCGGTTCATTGGGTGGGCTGAAACGATATTTAAGTCATACCCCAGTACCATTTTTCTGGCAAGGGCTGGATAAGTATCCATAATGTTTGACACTTTTATGTTGGGGCCGTATGATCGGAACAGAAGTCCAACGGGATGTCTTTTTCCATTCTCCATCTTTTCCCACCTGGGTCCGGACATTCCACCCAAAGGGGGACAATCTGCGAAATGACTATTCCTATAAAGGCAGATACGCTTTTTCGAATTTCACACCGTTTCAATTTTTTTCCGCAGAATGTCATGGGATATCCGGGACAGCGACATCCGTGATTATATCGATTTAAGGAGTTTCGTCATGGAAAAACGATTTTTGTTTTTCGTCCTGGCCGCGGGGCTGGTTCTGCTTTTTGGGGTGCCGTCTGCCCTGGCCGGAAAACAACGGGTGGAGATTTTCTGCGACAATGATTATCCCCCCTATTCATATGGGGAAAATGGCCGGGCCGCCGGGATCTATGCCGATATCCTGCGCAGGGCATTTTCCCGCATGGAAGATTACGATGTGACCATTACCCCGGTGCCCTGGCGCAAGGGGGTTGCCCTGATGCGGGCCGGGGAGGGGTTTGCCCTCTATCCCCCCTATTTCAGGCCCAAGGTGAGACCCTTCATGGATTATCCGGCCTCGGTGCTGGATGAAGGTTATGCCATGGTGGGAACTCCGGATTTAAAGGCAAAGGATCCCAAGGTCTGGCCCGACGATTTCAAGGGGATGCGGGTGGGGGTGAATTCCGGCTACAGCATTCCCGATTTGGATAAGGCCCGGGCCATGGGGGTGGAGATCCAAGAGGCCGATACCAGCCAGCAGAATCTGGAAAAGCTGGCCGACGGCCAAGTGGACGCTTATATTAATGATAAAAACGCGCTGCTCTGGACCCTGAAGCAGATGAAGGCGGGAAATGAAAGTCAATCGGCCCGGTATTCAAAACTCACCCAGGTCATGGACATCAGTCGGGAACAGGGGTACCTGGGGTTCAGCAACCAGGCCATGGATCGGTTTCCCTTTCGCAGTGATTTTATTCGAAAGTTTGTGGCGGTGATTCAGAAGATGAAGGAGACCGGAGAAATCCAGGCCATTCTGGATTCCTATATTCAATAGATTTTAATGCATTTGAGCCGGGAAAAAATAAAACCCGGTACCACCTGGGAATGGGCTTGGTGGTACCGGGTTTTGGGTTCGAACGGTGACCCGGCGGTTAGGCGGCACCGGGCGCTGATTCAATCAATTAACTTTCGATTGCACCTGAGCGGACCCCTTTAAGATAATTCATACAGAAGTCATCATGACCCAGGAGCATATCCGCAGTACGGATGCTGCCCATGATCTTGGAATCCAGGGGGTCGATGATGGCGGAATCCATACCTGCATCCATCATCAGGGTGACAAAGGTACGGTTGATGATCTTCCGCTGGGGAAGACC
>JAKSBM010000112.1 GCA_022361135.1 Desulfobacterales bacterium
CTGCTCAACCATCTGAACTACCATTTCCAGAGCCAATGCCTGGGCAGACCCGCCCTGGCCATCCAGAAACAAAAAACCCTGGCCCACATCAGAAAACGCCATGCCAATCCCAATCCCCATCTCACCCCGCCCCTTCTGGCCACGGCCCGCATGTCCCAAATCCTGGCCGACCAATACTTCAAGGGCCGCCATGTGAACGGGGTAAAAAAGGTGGCCTGGTTTTCCTCGGGCGCCCCCATTGAAATCCTCCAGGCCCTGGACTTTTTCCTTTACACCCCGGACAACCATGCCGCATTGTGCGGGGCCCGGCGCCTGGGTGCCCCCTATTCGGAAATTGCAGAGGACCAGGGCTACTCAAGGGATATCTGTTCGTACGCCCGCACGGATTTCGGCGCATTTCTATCCAAGCAGACACCGGTGGGAAAAATCCCCCGGCCCGACATCATTGTGGTCTCCAACAACATCTGCCAGACCATCCTCCACTGGTACCAGGCCATGGGGGTTTACTACGACGCACCGGTCTTTGTCATTGATACCCCCTTCCTCTTTGGGGAGGCCCGGGACCACGACATCGAATTTGTGAAGCAGCAATTGGAAGAACTCATTCCCATTGCCGAAAAAATTTCAGGAAAAACCCTCACCCACAAAATGCTGAAGCAGGCCGTTTACAACGGAAAAACCTGTTCAGACCTCTGGTGCGAAGTCCTGCACAAGGCCGAACACCGCCCCGCACCCATTTCCGGTTTTGACGCCTTTGTCCTCATGGGACCGGTGGTGGCCATGCGAGGGGAACCCGCATCCATTGATTTCTACCACCAGGTGCTCAAGGAGGTAAACCAGAGGATCGACCAGGGCATCGGTGCGGTGAAAAATGAAAAACACCGCATCCTCTGGGACAATCTGCCCATCTGGTACCGGCTTTCCTGGATGTCCAAAACCCTTGCCGAGCTAGGCATTGTGGTGGCCATTTCCAATTACACCTACGGATGGGCCGAACCGGCCCAATTCATGGATCCGGAACGGCCCATGACCGGCATTGCCAAGACCTATCTCCACTCCCACCTCAACCGGTCCGCCGGGTATAAATTGGAAAGCATGAAAAAGATGATCCGCCAATTCCACCTGGACGGGGTCCTCTTCCATTCAGACCGGTCCTGCAAGCCCTACTCCCTGGGTCAGATGGACCAGAGTCGGAAACTGCTCAACGAAGAGGGGGTGGCCTGCCTCACCCTGGAATGCGACCACAACGACGACCGGATCTTTTCCGAGGGCCAAATCCTCACCCGGCTCCAGGCCTTTGCGGAAATGCTGGAATAAAAACGCCCGAGACTCCCCCGAAAAAGAAAAATCCCCGCCCAGGGTGAACCGCCTGGTGCGGGGATTTTCATGGGTATGGAGGTACCCGACATTATTTTCAATTCAGCCGGACCAGCCTTCCAGGGCAGATCCGGCTGAACGAGTTGGCTTTATGGAAAGAGGGTCACCATGATCTTGGTAATCATATATCCCCCGCAGGTCACCCAGAGGAAGAGGACCAGTCCCAGGTAGATGGGTTTCATGCCCACCCCCTTGAATTTGGAAAAATTGGTTTCCATGCCCAGGGCGCACATGGCCATGGTCAGGATGAAAAGGTCCAGCTGGGTCCAAAAGGTCACCACGGGCTTGGGAATGATGTTCAGTGAGTTGACCAGGGCCACGGCAATGAAGGCCACGGCAAACCAGGGAATGACAATCTTTCCCTTCTCAGCGGTTCCACCGGCTTCACCCCCTTTTCGGGCGCTGCCGCGGGTGAGCCAGAGGCTGAGGCAGATGAGCAGGGGTGCGATCATCATCACCCGCATCATCTTCACAATCACGGCATTGGTCCCCGCCTCCGGGGAGATGCCATTGCCGGCGGCCACGGCATGGGCCACCTCATGGATGGTTCCCCCGATGTAAATCCCCATCTCCGCCCCATTGAGGTCAAAAACACCGGCCCGGTATAAAGCAGGGTAGAGGAACATGGTCAGGGTGCCGAAGAGAACCACGGTTCCCACGGCGATGGTGCTCTTGTGGAGCTCGGATTTCAGCACCGGCTCCGTGGCCAGTACGGCGGCTGCACCACAAACCGAAGAGCCCACCGCCGTGAGCATGGCCGTGTGGAGATCCAGCTTGAAAAAACGAACCCCGATCCAGGAGCCCATGATAAAGGTGGTGGCCACAATGGTCAGGCTGACGGCAAATCCGGCAGGGCCCACGGCAAAAATATCCTGCAGGGTGACCCGGAATCCGTAGAGAACGATCCCCAGCCGCAGCAGGGTCTTGGTGGAGAAGACAATACCCGAGACCCAGCGTGCGGGGAGTTCGTGGCGCAGGGTGTTTCCATACACCGTACCCATGAGGATACCGATGATCAAAGGACTGATGCCCAGATCACGGAACAGGGGAAAGGAGGCAATGTATTGGGCGGAGATGGCAAACAGGGCCACAAAAAAAAGTCCGCTTAGACTGGTACTGCGTTTTTCTAATATCAAATCCATGACATCCTCGATTTCTTAGGCGTAAAAGGTTACACTGGCTGGCCAGGAAGGATGCCAAAATAGAGGCTGGAGAAGATTAAGTCAAATTGAACGTTTTTAATGTAATGTTCAATTTTTTTGAATAAGACTTGAAAAACCTTGAAAAACAAGGTATTCTCAGGGCTAAGATTTAACAAGGAGAAGCATCATGACCCTGAGACAATTGGAATTATTTCTGGCCCTTGCACAAAATCCCCACCTGAACCAGGTGGCCCAGGAAAACAACCTGACCCAGTCCGCCGTGAGTATGGCCATCAAAGCGCTGGAAGAAACCCTGGAAAAAAAGCTCTTCGACCGGATCAATAAAAAACTCATCCTCAATGAAAACGGCCGGTTTTTCTTCCGCATGGTGGAACCCCTGGTCTTCGGCCTCAAAGAAAGCAAGGCCCTGTTCAAGGGTCAGGATTTAAAGGGGGACCTCAAGGTGGGCGCCTCCTCATCCATTGCCAATTATATTCTGCCCCAGATCATGTTCACCTTCATCGAACAATACTCGGGGGTCACCATACAAAAAATCACCGCCAACACCAAGGACATCGTTCGACTCTGTGAAAAGGGAGAGGTGGACATCGGATTTGTTGAAGGTGAATACAGCGTGGAAGATATCCGACGGGAAGCCCTGGGTACGGACGAACTCTACATCGTCACCGGGGATAAAAACCTGGCCCGGAAAAAAGAATACCGCATGGAAGAACTCTTTGACCGTAAATGGATCCTCAGGGAAAAAGGCTCCGGTACAAGGGATGTCTTTTTGAACCATCTGGGTCCCCTGCAGAAACGGCTGTCCGTCTTCCAGGAACAGGACACCACAGAAAGTGTGAAAGCCGTGCTGGACCACCCCGACTCCATTTGCTGTATTTCCCGGGTGGCCGTGGAAAGGGAATTGGCTTCGGGCCAGCTTTTCCGCCTCATGGTCAAGGATTTCAAATTTGAACGTTCCTTTTACACCATCTGGCATAAAAACAAGCATTTCAGCTCCCTGCTCCAGGAATTCATCTATTTCACCAAGGAAGAATACCGGACCAAATACAATTAAAGAATCAGGCAAGGTAACCGCCTGAATGATTCACCCCCGGGGCTGGGAAGCATTTCATCCCGCCCCGGGGAGAGTCCCCTGCCCCACCACCAACTCCCATCCAGGGAGATTAAAAATTCGCCAACCCATTGGTCATTGGCGGCCCGCCGACCCGGCTCCCCTTCCAAAGCCATGGTCCCAAACATGGGTTTCCCCTTGAAAACCCGGTTTCCCAATCGTATGATGTCCCTGTTTCCCCATTTAACCTGAATTAAAATTGATCCAGATAAACCTAGGAGGCCCCATGACCCTTTCCGTTCCAATGGATTCGCCGGTTGCCCTGCCCTGCGGGGAGTCCATTCCCAACCGATTTTTAAAATCCGCCATGAGTGAACAATTGGGAGACCGCTCCCACAATCCCCGGCCCGGCCTTGCACAGGCCTATGCCACATGGGCCCGGGGCGGGGTTGGGCTCAATGTATCCGGAAATATCATGATCCACCGCAGCGCTTTGGGCGAGCCCCGGAATGTGGTCCTGGACGACCAGAGCGACCTGGCCGCCTTCCGGGCCTGGACCGAAGCCGCCCGGGCCAACCAGAGCCATTTCTGGGCCCAGCTCAACCACCCGGGAAAACAGATCCCATCCTTTCTTTGCAAGGAACCGGTGGCCCCCTCGGCCATTCCCCTGGGACGGGGGCTGGAAAAGGTGTTCAATGCCCCACGTGCTCTGGAGGAAGGGGAAATCATTGCCATCATCCAAAGGTTCGGGGAAGCCGCCGCCCAGGCCCGGGAGGTGGGTTTCACCGGGGTTCAAATCCACGGGGCCCACGGCTACCTGGTGAGCCAATTCCTCTCCCCCCGGCACAACCAGCGGGAGGATGAATGGGGGGGCAGCCCGGAAAATCGAATGAAATTTGTCATGGCGGTTTACCAGGAGATGAGAAACCGGGTGGGCAAGGACTTCCCCATCGGCATCAAATTAAACTCCGCCGATTTCATGAAGGGGGGATTCACCCAGGAAGAATCCATGGATGTGATCAAGGCATTGTCCCAGGCCGGCATGGACCTCATTGAAATATCCGGGGGCACCTATGAAAGCCCGGCCATGATGGGGAGCAAAAAGGATAAAAAAACAGAGGGTAGGGTCAAGGAAAGCACCCGGAAACGGGAGGCCTATTTCCTGGCCTATGCCGAGGCCGTACGGGAAATTACCCAAACGCCCCTGGCCGTGACCGGGGGATTCCGCTCGGCCCGGGGAATGCAGGCCGCCCTGGACTCCGGTGCCACCGACTTCATCGGCATTGCCCGTCCCCTGGCCCTGGTGCCGGACCTGCCCAACCAGGTGATGGATAATCCTGATTTTGCCCTGGATCTGAAAATCCCGGGCACGGGCATCCGTGGATTGGACACGGCCCTGGGCATCGGCCTGGTTTGGTTTGAGCAGCAAATCCATCGCATGGCCAAGGGCCTGATGCCCAAGGAAGATATGTCGGCCTGGCGCACGGTCTGGATGCAGCTCACGGGCATGGGACTCACCGCATTCAAAAAACGGAGGGCCTGACGTGGATTATGCAAATAAAACCATCCTCATCACCGGGGCCTCTTCGGGCATTGGCCGGGCCACGGCACTGGCCCTGGCCCCCTTTAACAACCGTTTGGTGATCACGGCCCGCAGGCAGGAATTGCTGGAGGAAACCGCGGACCAAATCCGGGAAATGGGCAGCCTGTGCATGGCCCTTGCCGGGGATGCCCTGGATGGGGAATTTGCCAGGGAGGTGGTGGACCAGATCGTTGCCGCCCACGGCGGTGTGGACATTGCCCTGCTCAACATCGGGGTGGGACCACCCTCCAATTGCCTCACCGCATCCGGGGAAACCATTTTGGACTGCATGCGGGCCAACTACGACACCATGGTCCATTTCTTTGTCCCCCTCATGGCCCAAATGAAGGAACAGAAAAGCCCCTGCCTCATTGCCCACATGAACTCCCAGGCCAGCTACTTCGGCATTCCCATGCAGGGGGATTACACCGCGGCCAAGGGGGCGGCCCGCCTCTTCTTTGACACCGCCCGCATGGAACTCAAGCATTTCGGCATCTCCCACATCCGACTCCAGACCATCCA
>JAKSBM010000748.1 GCA_022361135.1 Desulfobacterales bacterium
GGCGCATGCCCCCGGACATCTGATGGGGAAAGGCCGAGACACGCTTGGCCGGTTCCGGAATCTGGACCTTTTCCAGCATCTCCACGGCCGCTTTCCGGGCCTGGGCCCGGGTCATTCCCCGGTGGAGGCGGAACATTTCCCCGATTTGGTAGCCAATGGTTTTCACCGGGTTCAGGGAGGTCATGGGTTCCTGGAAAATCATGGCAATGCGATTGCCCCGGATGGCATTCATCTCTTTGGGGGAAATGGAGAGCAGCTCCTGGCCGTCAAAGGTGATGGACCCCCCGTGGTGCCGGCCCGGGGGCATGGGGATCAGCCCCATGATGCTCTGGGCGGTGACGCTTTTGCCGCAGCCGCTTTCCCCCACCACCCCCAGGATTTCCCCCGGATTCAGGGTGAGGGAAACCTCGTCCACGGCCCGGATGATTCCCCTCTGGGTGTGGAAATAGGTTTTGAGATTCTGGATTTCCAACAGGGGCTTCATCTTATTGGCCTCCCCCGTAGACCCATTTGCCGTTCACCAGGGTGTGGGTGACTTTGATGTGGCGGATTTCATCCTTGGGAACGGAAAAGGGATCGGCTTCCAGGATGGTGAGGTCGGCTTTTTTCCCCGGGGCAATGGTGCCAAAATCCTTGGGCCGTCCCGTGGCCCATCCGGCCTGGCTGAAATAGGCGTGCAATGCCGTATCCATGTCCAGGCAATGTTCCGGATGCCAGGACTTGGAGAGTTCACCCTTGAAATCCCGGCGGGTCATGGCGGCCTGGATCCCCTCCAGGGGACTGATGGGTTCAATGGGGGCGTCCGAGGAAAAAATGAGGCGAAGGCCCCGTTTGGTCATGGACTTCCAGGGGTAGGCATGGGTGCAACGTTCCGCTCCCCAGATTTCGTCGGCCACCTTCCAGTCCGTGACAATGGCCATGGGTTGGACCGAGGCGGCAATGTCCATGGCTTCCATGCGGGCCAGGTCTTCGGGCCGGACCAGTTGGAGGTGTTCAATGCGATCCTGGTGTAGACTGGGATCGGTTTCCCCCCTTTCCCTGCGCACGTCTTCAATGGCGTTGAGGCTTTCGGTGAGGGCGGCATCTCCAATGGCATGGAATATGACGCTGCGGCCGGTGTCATAGGCGGCGCGGATATTCTTTCGCATGTCCTCCGGGGTCATGCAGGGAATCCCGCAATTGGTTCCCGGCTTGCCGCCTTCTTCCAAATAGGGCGCATGGAGGTGGGCGGACCGTGCCCCCAGGGAACCGTCGGCAAACATTTTAATGTGGCCGTGCCAGAGGAAGTCCGACTGGGCATCGGCTGTTTTGGCGGCCCAGGCATCCCACTCATCCATTTCCTGGGGGTGAACCGTATGGTAGACCCGCATTTTTAAATTGCCGTCCTTCATTACGGCGTGTATGGCCTCATAATCCCGTGGGGTTTCAAAGCTGTGGACACAGGTGATGCCGTGGGAAAGGAAGATCTCCTGGCATTTGAGAAAGGCCTTTTTCCGGAAATCCAGGTCCGGGACGGGGATGACATCCTCCACCACCTCCCGTGTTTCCCGGATAACCCCGGCCGGATAGCCATTGGCTTCCCGGTCTATTTTACCCCCGTAGGGATCCTGGGTGTCCGCTGTAACGCCTGCGGCTTCAAAGGCTTTGGTGTTGCACCAATTGGCATGGCCGCAGATGCGGATCATCACGGCCGGATTATCGGGGCAGACCTGGTCCAGGTCGTGGCGGTTGGGATCCCGTCCCTCCTTCCAGATGTTCTGGTTCCAGTTCCGGCCCAGGACCCAGCTGCCGGGTTCGGCCTTGTCCGCGGCCTCCTTGATGGCGGCAAGGCAATCGGCCAGGGAGGTTTTCCCCCGGAGGTCCACCATGGAGAGGGTATAGCCCAGGGACCAGACATGGGTGTGGGCATCCACAAAGCCCGGGGCGATGAATCGACCGGAAAGGTCCATGAATTCGGTGTCGGGCGGTGCCAGGGCCTGGATTTCTTCATTGGTGCCCAGGGCTTGGATGCGATCATCTTTGATGAGGATGGCCTGGGCCCAGGGGATGTCCGGGGCACCGGTGTATACAGAGGCGGATAAGAGTGCGCGGTGCATTGAAAGTCTCCTTAACTTAGGTTTGGTCCTTGAGAACGGAGTGGGGATCGAGAAGGTCCCGTAATCCGTCCCCCAGGAGGTTGAATCCCAGGACGGTCAGGAAGATGGCCACGCCGGGGAAGATGGAAATCCAATGGGCCGTGAAAAATTGCTCCCGGGCATTGGAAAGCATGCCCCCCCAGGAGGGGGTGGGAGGCTGGGTGCCCAGTCCCAAAAAGGAAAGGCTGGCCTCGATGAGGATGGCATAGGCAATGCCCAGGGTGGCAATGACCAGAATGGGGCCCAGAATATTGGGCAGAATCTGTTCAAACATGATCCGGGTTTTGCCGTAGCCCAGGGCCCGTGCTGCGGTGACATAGTCCATGGAGCGGGCCGAGAGTACCTGGGAGCGTGTAATGCGGCAGGTATAGGCCCAATTGGTAAGGCCCAGGGCAATGAAGACATTGATCAGTCCCGGTCCCAGCAGGGCCATGATGGCCAGGGCAAAGACCAGGGAGGGAATGGAGAGCATGATGGAGGTGAAGCCCATGACCAGGTCGTCCCACCATTTACCGAAGAAGCCGGCCGTCACCCCCAGGATGATGCCAATGATGGTGTTGATGAGTTGGGTGACCAGGCCGATGCTCAGGGAGACCCGGGCCCCGTATATCACACGGGAAAGGATATCCCGGCCCTGGCTGTCCGTGCCGAACCAGAATTCCTTGTCCGGGGGCTGCTCCGCCACCATGAGGTCGGCGTCGTCCACGGGATGGTAGGGGGCCATGAGGGGGGCACCCAGGGCCATGAGGGTGAAAAAGAGGACAATGGCTCCCCCGGCCACCAGATTGGTCCGGTTTCTCAGGATGTGTGACAGTCGTTGCATGGCATGCCTACTCGTATGAAATCCGGGGATCCACCACTGCATAGAGGAGATCCACCAGAAGGTTGACCACAAGGAAAATCAGGATGATAACCAGGATACAGCCCTGGGTCACCGGGATATCCCGCTGGTAGATGGAGTCCACCAGAAGGGAGCCGA
>JAKSBM010000050.1 GCA_022361135.1 Desulfobacterales bacterium
GCCACCATCCACAATTCAACCCACTCCTGGGGAGGTAAACCGGATGTTCCCGTCTTGGAACCGACAAGAACACTCCGAATACCCTGGAAGAATTGTCGTTGTTGCCCGGCCTTGAGTCCACCGGCAATTCGTCTAATGAAAATCCACCACTCCAATTTATTCTGCTTTGCCTTATTATAATGGAGCCCCTTTAAATAAATTTTCCAAACCTTACGAGATCTTTCTTCGTCAAAGGCATCGCCAAAGCCAGGTCGCATGCAAAAACCCGCAAGGTTCAACCATCGACATTCGTGTTCCGCCGACCGTTTTCGGGCCTGGGGCTCAATGGCCAACAACTCATCGGCCAATCTCCGCAAAAACGACAACGGCCAATTCCCCTTGGATTGCTCCACAGCGCCTTCTATTTGTTTGACAACCCGTTTAAGCAAATCCGTTGAGGTATCTTCAAAGGCAAATCTGAGGGAGCGGCAAGCCGTTTCAATGGCTTTATCTTCGTAAACCTCACCTTCCATGGCTTGTATCCCTGTGTCCTGGGCACTCCTCAATTGAAATTGCAATTTCCACTTGTGATCACTGACAGAAGATTGGCAATACATGGAAAGGGTTCCCATTTCCGTATACTCTGCCCCCAGGTGTATGGGGATGGTTTTCTGCTCTCCCTTGGAACCAAATTTAATCACCGTCTGGATGGGTGCCATGGCTGAAAAGGATTCATCCACGGACACAATATCACCGGCGGCATCTCCGGATCTGAAACTGGAAGAATAAACATCAAAGGAAACGGGCTGGTTTGCCCGGACCTCGTAGGCCCTCTGGGGCAAATGGATATCAGATCCCTCGTCAAGCCCCCTCTCCACCAGGCAGACGGCATTGGCACCGGCCCCATTTTCCATGGAAACGCCCAGATAGTAAGAGCGGGGGCTGCCACTGCCCACCCGGACACCGATGCCCTGCTTCACCAATCCGTAATAAGAGGCACCAACCCCGACGGCCAGTTCTGGACGATCATTTTCCAAAACAACGGGTTTCTGGGTATCGGAGGCCTTGAACCAACGGCGAACGGATTCCTTGATCCGGGACTGAACCAGGGAGGGTTTCAGGGTCCCCCCATTAAAAAGGATAAAATCGGGCATGGGGCTATCCTTCCCCAGGCTTTCTTTTACATTTTCCCTGTGTTTCTCCAGGAACCGCACAATGTGCTTGGAAACGGAGGCTTCGGTTTCAAAGGGAAGACCGAAGTCGGCGATCTCCTTGCCCCTGTTTTCCGTGGTCATGGTTTCGGTGGTGACATCGGAAAAGAAGTCACCCCGGAGCACATTTTCCACCTCGGCCCGGGTGAGCTCTGCGCTCAGGGTTCCGGCAATCAATGCCCGGCCCTCACCCTTGAGGGTAATGCGCACCGAGGATTCACCATGTTCCAGGATTTGTTCCTTGGCCTCCCGGCATCTATGGCAGAGGGTTTTCCACTTATCCGTGCCCAGGGACTTTTTGGATTTAAATTTGGCTTCCACAATCCGGGCCAGGGCCAAGTCGATATTATCCCCACCAAGGATGAGATGGTCTCCTACGGCCAGTCGTTCGAAACGTGGGGTACCATCTCCTCCCTTAAGGGAAATCAGACTGAAGTCGGTGGTCCCACCGCCCACGTCGCAGACCAGAATCAACTCGTCTTCACGGACATGGTCTTCCCAATCCCCTTCGTGGAGGATGAGCCAACTGTAAAACGCGGCCAGGGGTTCCTCAAGCAGGGTGACGGAACTTCCGAACCCGGCCTGTTTAACGGCAGCCATGGTTAACTCCCGGGCCTCCTCATTAAATGAGGCGGGAACGGTAATAACCACAAATTGATTTTCAATGAATTTATCTTCGTCTTTGACGAAATGGTTCCATGCGCTGCGGATGTGGGTCAGATACTCGGCGGTGGCATCCACCGGGGAGATCTTTTCAACGCCCTGGGATCCCCAGGGTAAAATCTTGGCGGTCCGGTCCGCCTGGGGATTACACAACCAGCTTTTGGCGGAGGAAACCAGGCGGGAGGGAATTTTGGAACCATGGTCCCGGGCAAAAACACCGGCGAACATATCCTCCCGCTTTTTCCAGGGATGCTTCAGCACTTCCTGGGATATATCGTATTTTCCGGGAATATAAAGGAAGGACGGCAACACCGGCACCTTGGTAAACTCACCATGGCCGGTCAACTGGGGAACATTAAAAACCTTGATCCATTTTTCCTTGTCCGGGGTCCCCCCCTTGGCGGTCTCTTCACGGAGGCCCACCACGTCCACATAGGAAACCGCCGAATTGGTTGTTCCCAAATCTATACCAATGACATATTGCTTATCTTGAAAATCCAAATCCGCTCCTTACCTGATCCAGGGTTCCATCCACTTGCTATTGAATTTCCACTTCCGCAGGAACCATGATGCCGGGGTCCTGAATATCAGACAATTTGGGCAGCTCTTTTTTTGCTGCCTTCCAACCGGGATGGCGCAGAATGCCTTCAAAGGGAGGTTCTCCGGTCACGTTGCCCACCAGGGCAATGGCATCCATGTCAAATCCAGGCTCGATGGTGACGGCATCGCCCTCTTCTTTATCAATGACGGGAACGGGATTGATATATTTTTTCACCGCCCGTTTGCAATCGTCCTGGATGCTGCGAACGGCCGCACCGATCTGATCGTCTTCGTACTGGTTTAAATCCTCTGCAAAGAAATCCAAAAGGCGTCCTTCACGCTGCAAAACGGAGAGGGTATGCAAAAAGAGACGACGCTTGCGCTCCTGCTCCATCTTCTGGGCCAGGAAATCCTTTTTCCCCTTCTTACCCTGGGGCGCAGGGGCCGGTTTTTCCGCCCTTCCAAGGTCCGCCTTCACCACAAGCCAAAGAATCAGCCAGAACAGCAGGCCCAGGATCAAGGCGCCACCGACCACGGCGGGAACCACCCATTGGTAAAAATTCAACGAGAGCAATGTCAGCAATTCGATTCCCCTGGGGATAAACTCAACCAGGGCGGCTTGACCGCTTTCACCGACGTAGGCCGGCAACATTGTATTAAGAAGGTAATAGATTCCAAAAATCACCCCAGCGGCCACGCCCAGTGCACAAACGCAAATCGTGCCCAGGGACTTTCTCCGATATGCTGTTTTCAAACCCACTGTTATATTGCTCCCATCCTTTTTGGTTATTTCATAAAAAAACCATGCTGCCGGATACAGCATGGTAATCAATGATAATACAAAAATCGCCCAATGCAAGCAACTGGTTTTTAGGGAGGGGAACCGGGGCCTGGGGTTATGATTTCATCACTGCTCATCGGCAACAATGATTTTGTTTTTATTGGCTTCAAATACCTTCTGGCCAATTCCTTTTACCATCATAATTTCTTCAATGTTTTTAAAGGGCTGCTTGTCACGATAGGCCATGATTTTTTCAGCCAGCTTTTCGCCCACATATTTCAAGGTCATGAGCTGGGACTTATCGGCTGTGTTGATATTGACCTTGTGTCCGCCGGCAAAAGCCATTGGTGTCACAAGTAAAAATAAAAGACCGGTTACGGCGACCAAAAAACCAATTCGAGACTTCATCTGTTTCATTTTTAACCTCCTATAACCTGCAGATTTTCCCCCGGCTCCCCACACCAGAGACACAGGCCCACAATCCAGTACGTAAAAAGGAGTGCGACAGATACAGATCAAGAAGAAGACGAATTGAACAGCAGAAGTTCATCCATGGAAATTACGGATCAGGTATGGATATAAATAATATCACAGGAAAAATCAAGGCGTTGTGACTTTTCCGGCGATATTTGGAATTGATTGATTTTAAAAAAAAGACTGGGAAGGATCACCCCTTGGAACCGGCCTTTGCCTTCTCCACCACCATGGGAGGAGGTGTGCCCATGAACCGAAGGGTGATATCAACGTACCGCTCCATGGCCTTTTGATTGCCCATTTTCCGATCTTCGGGCAACCGATTCCGCCCCGGAGAAATCACCTTGAAGTAGCGGGATTCCACCCCAAGGGCTACCAGTGCATGGACAACGGATGCAGCCCGGGCTGCACCCAATTCAAAATTGGACGGATACTTGCTGGTCTTAATGGCGTCGCAATCGGCAAACCCATCCACGTAAATCCAGGCCGGCCGCTCCTTGAGGAATGCAGCCAGTTTTTTCAAAAAGGGGGCATATTCCGCTGCCACTTTGGCACTGGCCGAAGGAAAGAGTATGGGCAACAGGGTTTTGGCTTCCAAATGGGTGGCCGTGGAAGTGACCTTCAACCACTCTTCCAATCCGTTTTTACGGATGTCACGTCCCAGGTTTTTCCCGGCCAGGGCTGTGACTTCAACACTGTTCTTCGCCCCATCCTTTTTCCCAGCGTTGACCTTCTCCTTTTCCCCTGGGCAACTTGTTTTCGCACATGGCCTTCCTTTGGATGGACAAGTTTTGGAAGACGGGCACGATGACTTTTGGAAAACTTTGGGACCGGAATTCTGTTTTGGGCCGTCATCGGCCTTGGGAGGAGGGACTTTTTTGGCCACAGGCACTTTGGGGGGGGCAATCTTAGCCAGGCGCGCACGATGGAGGGCCAATTGTTTTTTCAAATGAATCCGTGTGGCAATCAAGGCGGACACCCGTTTTTTCTTTCCCGCCAATGCCGTGTAGAACCGTTCCGGCACTCCGTTTAAAAGGGCTTCCCTCCTCTGAATTTTATCGGCAAGCCAATCCAGGTCCTCCTGGGCCGCCTGGATTTGAACATCCAATTCCCTGATCTGGGCCTGGTATTCGGACACTTGACACACTCCCGTCTCCCAGAGTTGATTCTGGGAAGGTGGGAGCTGGCTTTTTTCTGGCCTAACCTGGGACTGGGCAACGCCGGAAAACCAAACCAATCCGATTAAGGGAAGGAACAAAAAAACGACCAAACGATTGAATCGAACCATGGGTAGAACATTCCCTGGTCTCATTTTACACCTCCAGACAAAAGGTCAAGGATGGGTTAGGATTTGGGAATGGACGATTGGCTGGGCCTATGGTCGTCCATGGAAAGCCGCTCAACAAACTGCACATCTTGACCAAGCCCTTCCGGCCACCAGATCATCCCCTTCTGGGTAAACTTGATTCGGAGGGTCATGACGGCACTGGTAATGCCATAGCGACCATGGATAATCTCTTTTACTTTAACCCCCCGAAGCATGGCCCGGGTACAGGTGTTGACATAATCCTGATCAACCATGCCGTGGCCCACCTGGCTCAGTGCGTCCACATAAACCCCGCGCAATTTTTCCACAAACTGACGATAGCCGTCGGTTACGGCGGCACGCTCGGCCATCAAAACCGCCTGCCCCTTGGTCAGGGCGGTCTCGGGTTCCAGCCCTTTGCCTGTAACGGTGAAGGTGACAACCCGGTTGGTATTGGCCTGTTCAGATTCCAAAATCACCGGCCCAGGAGCCACCAGATTATCGGGGGTCGGGTTTGCTGCCCGCATTGTTCCAGCACTGCATCCCATGAACGTCATCCCAACGAAAAACCACAGCCAGCACATCACCATTTTTTTCATTTTGCAATCCTCTAAAGTAAAACATTAATTCTGACACACCTATCTATCTCCAGATAAACTATGAAATCGTCACCTGGGATGGACAACTTAAATCAGAATTGATGCAAAACGGTGGAGGCCACCGTTGGTTGAGGCATGCAAATAAATTCTAACTATGGCATTTTAAAAAGAATTATTAAATTGGCATGGCGTTGGAGATTTTTCCAGTCCTTACTGGTTTTGTTGATATTTTGCTGGGATCCCCTGCTTTTGATTTCAAAAGCCGAGGCCGGAACACCAAATTGAACCAGGTGGCGGACCACAGATCCGGCCCGGGAGGCGCCCAGCTCAAAGTTGGAGGGATATTTCTGGGTTTTAATGGGATCGGTGTCGGCGTGCCCTTCCACATGGACCCGGGCCGGGTGGCCCTTGATAAAGAGGGCCAATTTTTTCAAAAAGCCCATGTAACCGTTGGGCACCTCGGATTTACCCGGGGGAAACAAAAGTGGAAGTCGATTTTCCACACGGACGTGGTTGCCCTCCTTTCCCACCACCTCCAGCCAATCCTGGAGGCCGGCCGCAGCCAATTGCCCCACCAATTTAGGCGCAATCGACTTTTTGCCAACGGGCATATCCCGCACCTTGATCCGGGATTTGGAGGGTGTTGTGTTCACGGGATTGGACGCCTTGGCCGAAGGCAATATCTTTTCTCCCCGCAACAGGCTGCGATACCGTTTTAAAAGCCGCTTTAAGGTGGCGAGCTTTTCCTTTTTAAACTTCAGGGACTCCGTCATTCGATCGGGAACACGGCGGCCATAGGTATTCATGCGATGGATTTTTTCGGCCAGCCAGTCATGGTCTTCCTGGAGACGAATGATTTCAGACTCCACAAAATCCGTTTGCAATCGCAGATCCATTTCCAGGGGGGTTTCTTCTTTATCCAAAGCCCAAAGGGGCATGGGACTCCCACAGAAGATGCCCAGAATCAACGCAGCCATCATAAGTCGCAAAATCACACCATCAATATTATTCTGAGAATTCTTAATTTTCATCCCATATCCTCCGGCTTAATAATGTCCAGAGGATTGGGTGCCGAGGATTCCCCTGGCCGCTTCAACGTCATCGGTGGGCCTCACTCCGGGCCCCAGGCCGGCAGGCCACCAGACCATATTTTTCTGGGTGAAATAAATGCTCAATTGCATGTGGGCTTCGGTGATGCCGTGCTTGGCAGCAATTATTTCCTTAATCTCCACCCCCCTGAGCCAGGATTGGGCTTTGGTGGTGACCATTTCATGGTTGATGGTGCCAAATCCGGCTTTCATATAGGCATCCACATAGACCCCGCTGACCTTTTCAGTGAGCTGACGATATCCGTCGGCCACGGCCGCACGTTCCGCCATGAGCCGCGCTTCTCCTTTGGTCAAGGCACTTTCCGGTTCCAAGCCCTTGCCCACAACGTCAAAGGTCACGGTCTTATGTGCGCCGTCAAAGGGTTGATCCAGGCCAAGGACATGTCCGGGCGCAGCAGCCTGTTCCAATGCCCTGTCCCCGGCCAGGGGAGCACATCCGGACAGACCGGCCCAAAGGATCGCCAACAGGCCGACGGCGAGAAAGAGATGCTTCATTTTCATTTCCTCTTCAATAAATGTTTGATACCATGAACACGCCTGCATGCCGCAGGACCCGAAATCGGGATTTTATGACTGGGATCAAGAATAATCCCAGAACAATCTAACAAGAAACAATCAAAAACCATGCCATCTCCATTGAACCCACGGTATATTCCCTTTTTTTTCATCCTCCTGACCAGCCTGGGATGCACCCTCCCCGGTATGCAATCCGCTGAAATCCCCGTCAAAACCTTCTACGTACGGTATGACATGAAAACGGAAGGCCATTATCCCACCCGGGAAAACCTGCTCATGGTACCTGCAGATCAAGAGTTCAGGGGGGAAAATTTTTCTGTCATCCAACGCCGTGGCGTCATCCCCATGACACCCCAGGAGTCAAAAAGCAGTCTCGAACTCCAAGCCAGGGACACCAGCTTACGGGAAACCCTGAGGGAAAGGGGATTAAAATCCGTGAAAAGCCTGAACCTGGTCACCATTGTCAGTTACGAGGGGCTGGTTCGCACCCCGGTTCACATCCATCGGGTTTTCGATTCGACACAAACCGATGTATTTGGTTACAAGGCATCCTTTGAATTTGCGCCCATGGCCTTTCCGGACCAATGGAGACAACTCAAGAACAAATATGTCATCCAGAAAAAACTGAATGACTTCTTATCCCTCTTCCATTAAAATTTCCCCACTTTTAACCATGAATACTTATGTTCGAGGACATGATGAATAAAAAAGCGATTGAATCACTCAAGGAAAAATTATCCAAACCCCAAAATCTGGTAATCGATGCCCTGCCCGACGACCAAGCCGAAACGCCAACGGCCTTTTGTCAGGACTATAAACGATTCCTCGACCAGGCCAAGACCGAACGGGAAGCCGTGCGGGCCATTGTTGCCATGGCCCGGGAAAACGGATTCGTGGATCTGGATGATGCAGTCCAAAAAGAGAAAGCAAACACCCCCACCCGGGTTTTCCGGGTGTATAAAAACCGGGCCGTTGCCATGGCTGTCATGGGAAAAGATAAGATGGAAACAGGTTGCCGAATCATTGCATCCCACATTGATGCCCCCCGGTTGGACCTCAAACAGAATCCTTTATATGAAGATCTGGACCTGGCTCTGTTGAAAACCCATTACTATGGAGGCATCCGGAAATACCAATGGCTTTGCATCCCCCTGGCACTCCATGGGACCATTGTCGACGGCCAGGGTAAAACACATGAAATCAGCTTGGGCGAAGCCCTGGATGATCCCATTTTCACCATCACCGACCTGCTGCCCCACCTGGCCCGGGAACAGGCTGGCAAAAAAATCTCCGATGTCTTCCAGGGAGAAAAGCTCAACCTATTGGCCGGCAGCCTTCCCCTGGGGGATTCTTCCATCAAAGACCGGTTCAAACTTGGGATTTTAAAATTGCTCAACGATGAATACGGAATCACGGAAGAGGATTTCATCAGTGCAGACCTGGAAGTTGTTCCGGCCGGCCCGGCCCGGGATGTGGGCTTTGACCGTTCCATGGTCGGCGCCTATGGACAGGACGACCGCATCTGTGCCTACACCAGCCTGAAGGCACTTCTGGAAACCCCGTCCCCGGCCCAGACCGGCATTGCATTTTTCTTTGACAAAGAAGAGATTGGCAGCGATGGTCACTCCGGTGCAAAATCAAGGCTGGTGGAAGATTTCATGGCCGATCTCATGCTCCTTGACCAGGGCAAGGCCGACAGTCACAGCCTCAGGAAGGCCATGATGAGATCGGCCTGCCTTTCCGCCGATGTCAATGCCGCCATGGATCCGGATTATAAGGATGTCCACGAAAGCAGCAATGCCCCTTTGTTGGGCCATGGTCCCTGTTTGACCAAATTCACGGGAAGCGGGGGAAAATCCGGATCCAGCGAGGCCGACGCGGAGTTCATGGGGCACGTTCGCAATCTATTCAACCAAAACAAGGTCACATGGCAGACCGGTGAACTGGGAAAAATCGACCAGGGCGGCGGCGGAACCGTTGCCAAATTCCTGGCCAAGTACGGCATGGATGTCCTGGATTGCGGGCCGGCCCTGCTCTCCATGCATGCCCCCCTTGAAGTCTCATCCAAGGCAGATGTCTACATGACCTACCGGGCCTACCAGGCCTTTTATGGTGGAGTTTATCCCAATGGGAATGAATAAATCCCGCCTGGCCAGGGCAATCCTATGGATTGCCCTGGCAATGGGCCTGATGACCCGCCCTGCCATTGCCCTGCCTCCATCCACGGGAATCCTTCTCTCGGACGAAACCGGCCAAATTATTTATTCAAAGAATGCAGATCAATACTTTGTTCCCGCCTCCACACTGAAATTATTGATCAGCCTGGCCGCCCTCACCGAGCTGGGAGACAACTATCGCTACCCCGTCCACCTGGCGTACGATAGAGAGTCTAAGGACCTGTACATAAAGGGAATGGGAGACCCCCTTTTCATTTCCGAAGCCATTGAAGGTCTCACCCGAAACCTAGTCCAGAGACAGAATCTAAAAGAAGTGCGACACATCGTACTGGACAACAGCTATTTTGAAACCGGCATCGAGATTCCGGGAACAGGCAACTCTTTAAATCCCTACGATGCAACCATTGGAGCCCTTTGTGCCAATTTCAACACCCTTGCTTTTAAGTGGGATGACGGTAGAAGGGAATTCATCAGCGCCGAACCCCAGACCCCCCTTCTTCCCGGCCCCTTTATGGAAGAAGTGTCCCGGTCCGGCCAGAGCAAAGGGAGAATCCTTTTATCCCCGAAACTGCAATTGCGCTATCCCGGGGAGTTGATCCGCCATTTTCTAAATCAACACGGAATCCAGGTAACCGGAGGGGGAAAGGCAGATGGATTTCCGAAAAATCCAAAGGTTCAATGGACCCTTTTATCCCCCTACCCCCTGCCCGGGGTGGTGGAAAAACTATTGCGGTATTCCAATAATTTCATTGCCAATCAGCTCATGCTGACATTGGGAGCAATACGGGAGGGTGAGCCGGCCAATCTTGCCAAGGGTCAAAAACTCCTCGGGGACTTTGCCGCGCAATTGAAACTGGGAAAGGTAAATCTGCTTGAGGCCAGCGGTCTTTCCAGAAGAAACCGCATCACCCCCAGGCAGATGGGCAAATTGCTCATGGCATTTAAACCCCACCACGGCCTGCTCAGGGAAAATGGAAATGAATTTTACAAAACCGGAACCCTCTCCGATGTGAGATCCAGGGTCGGTTATATTAAGGGGAAGGACAAAAAACTATACCCCTTTGCTGTCTTTCTCAATGGACAGTCAAAGGGGTATGAGAATATCATGGCCGATCTGGTAAAACGGATTCAGAAGCGGCCCCGGGACAAAACTGATTAATCTTCAGTATTATCCTTTTCAATATAGGCATATGCACTGTGGTTGTGAATGGATTCAAAGTTTTCAGCACTCACTGAGAACCAGGTGATGTTCTTATCGTTCATCAATTCCTTGGCCACATCCCGTGCAATGTCTTCCACAAACTTGGGATTGTTGTAAGCCTTTTCAGTGACAAACTTTTCATCCTTCCGTTTCAGAACGGAATAGATTTCACAGGATGCACACTTTTCAACGGTTTCAACAATGTCTTCAATCCAAATCAATTTTGAAAACCGTGTACTGACCAGCACCTCGCCCCGCTGATTGTGGGCGCCGTATTCACTGATCTCCTTGGAGCAGGGGCAAACCGAAGTGACGGGCACGGCCACCTTAAGGACAATGTCTGTATTATTATCCTTATCCGAAGAGCCGAAAATGGAACAGGTAAAGTCCATGAGCCCTTTGGAGCCGGTGCTGGGCGCCCCCTTTTCAATGAAATAGGGAAACACAATTTCAATGTGGGAGGATTCTGCATTGAGGATGTTTTTCATGTCCCCCAGGATGGAGGTCAAGGATTCCAGTGAAACCCGGGTTCTGGACTGGTTCAGAATTTCCACAAACCGACTCATGTGGGTCCCCTTACACTGGTGGGGCAAATCAACATACATGCTGATATCTGCCACAGTGGATTGGGTTCCTCGGTTTTTGTCCATTACCTTAACCGGGTATTTCAGGCCTTTTATGCCGACTTTATCAATGGGAATATTTCTAAAATCAGGTTGATTCTGGATATCAATCATGTCGTTTCTCTAGAAGGTACTCCGGAGCAATGTTTCCCATTGCCCTGAATATGTTGCCTTTTATATGGGGGTTCTGTTTATACATCATTTCCAGCATTCCCTTGACCTCGCTTCTTTTGGTCTTTCCGGCACTAGGACAAGGATTGTCAAATGTCTGAAGCCCAAACAGGTGGGAAAATGCATTTATATCGTTTTTTTCTACATATGACAACGGTCTGATGATTTCAAGTGCCCCATTGAAAAAAGACTGCCTGGGTTTC
Source organism: Desulfobacterales bacterium (assembly GCA_022361135.1). The sequence goes on from JAKSBM010000050.1 coordinate 11,554, forward strand.
ATTGTCCCAATCTTTCCGGCGTAAAAGATATTGATAAAAAGGGTTTCTATCAAGTCATCTTTATTATGTCCCAGTGCAACCTTGCTGCATCCGTTTTCCTTGGCCAGCTCAAAAAGGCGTTTGCGCCGAAGGCGCGCACAGAGGAAACAGGGATTTTCCCGGTTTTCCTGCGAATGTGCCACGATCCCGTAATCTGTATGTTCAACGTGCAAAGGGCCAAATTTGGCTCTTATATCGGCTTCCAGATCCGAAGAAAAGGAACCCTCAAATCCCGGGTCAATGTGAACCGGGATCAGTTTAAATGCGACAGGCGCTTTGCCCTGCAATTCATGCAGCAGATGCAAAAGCGCCTGACTATCGCTTCCGCCCGATACCCCCACAAGGATCCGATCTCCATCCTGAATCATCTGCCAGTCATGGACGGCACGCCCCAGTTGTCGATGAATTTTCTTACGCAGGCCGGACTTCAAAACAGAAGCTCTCTACTCTTCTTCCGTTTCCTCGGCGGTCTTAAGAACAACACGGTTGGCAGCAATTTCCCTTAAGACCGTAACCACATCTTCGTTTTTGGATGATTTAACCAAGAGATCCGCCCCTTCCCGAACCTGGCGAACCCGTTTGGCTGCCAAGTGAACAAGTGCGAATCGGTTGTTTACTGTTTTCAAACAATCTTCAATGGTAACTCTTGCCAATTTTGCCTCCTCAATATTCTATAGAATATCGATTATTTCATATACCCGCTTACCGCCGGGCGCCTGTAGTACCGCTTCGTCTCCGGGCTCTTTGCCGATGAGGGCACTGCCCAGGGGAGAAGATACGGAAATCTTACCTTTTTTGATATCCGCCTCATCCGGCCCTACGATCATGTATTCAATTTCTTCTTCGGAATCCAGATTTTCAACCAGCACCTTGCTGGCAAACCGGACCACATCCTTGGGAACCGACTCCGGATCAATCACTTTGGCGTTACCCAGTTTATAGCTGATCTCTCCAATTCGTCCCTCAATGAACGACTGCCGTTCTTTGGCTGCGTGATATTCCGCGTTCTCGGACAGGTCACCATGGGCCCGGGCCACTTCAATGGCTTTAATGGTTTCCGGGCGGTCGATGGTTTTCAGCCGCTCTAGTTCTTCTTTTAAGGCTTTATAGCCCTCGGTGGTAATGGGTAATTGCTCCAAAGCTAAACTTACTCCGTTGATTAACGTCTAATTTAGGGGTTAGGGGGAACTGGATACAGGTCTTGATCCGATATCAGCTCAGGTTAATATCCTTTGCCCGCCTGGGTCTCTTCTCCGTTCTTGGAAGAAAAATGGAGGAAGGACGAAAGGATGGGGCCAGAGAAAACATAGCCCAGGAATGCAACAAATAAAAAGATGTAAGGTTCGGTGGCAAAGGCCACAAAAATCAAAATCAGCCCAACCAGCTTATTAAATCTCATCTGTTTGAACAGAGACACCTTTTTAAAGCTCTTGTATTTGAAAGAGCTCACCATACAAAATGAAAGGCCAAACATCATCACCAGCAACATCAGTCTGAAGGGCTCTGGATCCAGATTCAAACGGCTGAAAAACAACACCGTTGAAACATTCATGGCCGCTCCGGCCGGAATGGGAAGACCTTCGAAATCCGGTGAAGAGGATTGGGTGGTATTGAATCGGGCCAGGCGCAAAGCACCACAGGCCACAAATAAAAATCCGGCAAGCCATCCCGGACGTCCCATGGGAAGCAGTGCCCACTGAACCATGAGCAATGCGGGGGCAA
>JAKSBM010001006.1 GCA_022361135.1 Desulfobacterales bacterium
ATCGAAACCATGGAAGTGGCCTGGTCCAAATGCACCTGCTGCAACCGTTGCGGCATGTATTGCCCCCACGGCATTGACACCGGCATCATGTTCGGCTATCTAAGGGGCCTGCTCTACCAGCAGGGCTTTGTGCCCTGGGAACTCAAGATCGGCGCGGGCATGCACAGGGTCTACCGGGCCCAGATGGATGTCACCGACGAAGACTTTGTGGAAACCTTTGAGTGGATGGTGGAGGAATATGAGGAAGATTACCCCGGCATCACCGTGGCCGTGGACAAGGAAGAGGCCGACATCATGTATACGGTCAACGCCCGGGAGGTGAAACACTATCCCGAGGATCTGGCCGAGGCCGCCATCCTCTTCCACATTGCCGGAGAGAACTGGACCATTCCCTCCAAGGGATGGGAGGAAACCAGCCTTTCCATGTTTGCCGGGGACTGGGCCGCCTGCAAAATGCAGGTGGAAAGCGTATACGAAGCCATGGAGCGCCTGCGCCCCCAACGCATGGTGGGCACGGAATGCGGCCATGCCCACCGGGCCACCGTCATCGAAGGCCCCTATTGGGCCGGACGCAAGGACGGGCAGACCCCGGTGGAGTCCATCCATTATGTGGAATGGCTGGCCGAAGCCCTAAGGCTGGGCAAGCTCAAGGTGGATCCGGCCAAACGCATACGTGAAAAGGTCACCCTCCAGGACTCCTGCAACTATATCCGGAACCAGGGCCTGAAAAACGCCACCCGGGAAATCATGTCCCATATTGTGGAGCCGGGGTACTTTGTTGAAATGGACCCCAGCAAGGAACATAACTATTGCTGCGGCGGCGGCGGGGGATTCAACGGCATCGGCCTCTACCGGAAACAAAGGAACCAGGGGCTGAAAAAGAAGCGGGATCAGATCCTGGACACGGGAGCCAAACTGGTCATCGCCCCCTGCCACAACTGCTGGGATGCCATCCGGGATCTGGAAGAAGAGTTTGAAATCGGGATCAGGTGGTCCTTTTTAAAACCCCTGCTCATTAAGATGCTCATCATCCCCGACCACCTCAAACCCCAGGATGACGATGAATAAAATATAAAAGGCCGTTGCCGTCCCCCAACGGCCCTGAACATAATAAGGTTTTTCACCTGTGAGACTCACCACCAAAAGTCGATATGGTACACGCCTGATTCTGGATCTCGGGGTCTATGGTGAGGAGAAACCCGTCCCCCTCGGGGATGTGGCCAAACGTCAAAACATCTCTCTTAAATATCTGGAACAACTTACGGTGAAGTTGAAAAAAGCCGGCCTCATCCGCAGCCAGCGGGGAGCAGCCGGCGGCCACCAACTGGCCAAGGAGCCCGAGGACATCACCATTGGCATGATTGTCCGTGCCCTGGAAGGTCACACCCGGCTCACCGATTGTGCCGAAGATCAGCAAAGTGTTTGCGGCGTCTGCAACAAGGCCGGAGACTGCCTCTCCCGCTGGGTCTGGATCAAGGCCTCCGATGCCATGTTCGACTGCCTGGACAGCATCTCCGTGGAACAATTGCTCACCATGGCCCGGGAGGGGGAGTCCCCCAATTGCCAAGGCCAGCACCAAGGGAAGATGGATTTCAAATTACCGGATTAGCCCTGGGCTTACCCATCAATTCAATCGGTTTTTATGATCGGGATAATGGTGGATTAAGCAATCCGGACAAATGCCGTGGCTGAATTTTAGACGGCCGTGCTCGGCAAAGAAATGTTCCAAACGCTCCCAGCGTTCATCCCGGTTTCGAATCCGGGAACAATGCATGCAAATGGGAAGTACATCGGACTGGAGTGCCCGGGTATTTTCCAATGCCCGTTCCAGATCCACCAATTGTTTATTCATGGCCCGGGAGGCATGGTTGAGTTCCTGGTTCATGGCCAACAACTCCCGGCCCAACAAATCCTGGTCAGCCACATTGCGATGGCCGAATGCCAATACCCCGTCCCCCGCCCTCCGAAAGATAAACTCAAAACTCTCGGGCCTTCGGTTCCGGGTATCCAGGGTGATGAGCTGGGGTGGTGCCCCGTGGGCCAGGGCCGCCCCCAGGCTGAATTGATTTTGGAAATCCAAAATCACATCGGAAAAAAAGGTCCCTTCCCGATTCCGGCCCAGCAGCACCCGGCCATGTTCATTCATCTCCAGAATCCGCCCCCGGCCATCCATCTCCATAAAAATCACGGGGGCGTGCTCCCGGACGTAGCGTTCAAAGGGAGTCATGGGGCAATGCTCCATTCCCCACCCGGAGAGAGGCGATGGTCCAGAATATCCAGGCCCGGGATATATTCAATATTCCCATGGGCCTTTAGAAAGTCGGTACTTCCCCATTGAAAGGCCTGCCCCCCCACCACCAGGTCCAGCTGGGAAAAATTTCCTCGAACCGTTTCTATGGTCCTTTGGAGATCGGGAACATTGAAATAGACACTGAGTGAAAGGCCCAGAAGCCGGGGTTTTTCTTCATCAATGAAATTGAGCAAATGGGCGGACGGGGTGTTGGCCCCGACGAAATGGGCATCCCATCCATGCATCTGGAACATATCGGCCACCATGCGCCCCCCCACCTGGTGGAATTCATTGGCCACACAGGCAATCACCACCTTTTCATCCCCGGGTTTCTCCCGGAACAGCAGGGGGTAGGTCAAATTGAACAGCCCTTCGGTGATGGCCGTGGCCAGGTGCTCCCGGGCCACGGATATCTCATTGAGTTCCCAAAGCGCCCCCACCTGGTAAAGGCTTTTCTGGAACAACTCCAGATAAATGGTTTTCAACGGGGTTCCCGTATTGAGAAGCCGCTTGACAATATCGGCACATTCCCTGCGCTCCCCCTTGAGCAAATGGGTGAAATAGATATGGTAAATTTCCCTGGAAATCATTCATTGGATCCTTTTTTTCCACCGGGGTGGACAGCGGTGTCGGTGAGACGGGTAAACGCGGGCACATGGTCGGCCAGCCAACGATAAAAGGGGGCCACCTGATCAAAGGCCTCCCGGGGTAAATTTTCCTCCAGGACCTGGATCCAGATTTTAATATTTACATCCCAGTATCGGGGTTTGAACCCATGGGCACGATAGGTGCGAAAAACCCAGATCACGCTTTCCACCAGCACTGCGGGCTGGAAGGCCTTGAACATGGAAATCATGAACCGGGCAAAATTCCCATTGTTATTCCAGGCCATGTCGGCCTTTCCCGGACCAATGAAGGTTTCCATATCCCCCCGCTCTTCCAGGCGTCGACTGCACAGGGAAATCAACTCTCCCAGGCGGCGTTCAAAGATCGCTATGGTATCCGGGGAAGGGGGAACCAAAGATTTTGCAGAGGCTGTCAATTGATCTTTCATTTTTCCTCCATGGAGGGAAAGGTATTATCAACGAAAAACACAGACACGGCACACACAAATGGAGTCAAAGTCCAATTAAATACAAGGCGAATTAAAATTACAAGAAAAAGGTATAAATATGACTAGACAAAGACCCTATTCCACCCCATTACACCCCCCAAAAGACCCATGGGAGCCACCTAGTTAGGCGCCTTAATTATTCCATTTTATCAATTACTTATTTCCCCACCCAACGCCCCTAAAATTGCCGACTCCCACAATGTGGTTTTCCATTGACTTTAGTAATTCTGCTTAGTAGCATGCACCAGCAATTTGTACGTATTACCGGAATCCTGATAGACGATTTGAGCCGAACCAGTTCCTGACTTGGAACTGAGACATAGGAATAGCGTTAGAGTGTTTTTTTTAAAACAGCATCAAGGAGGTGCCCGTGAAAGACGAACAAAGGTTGCCTGACACGCAACAAGGGAAACCCGGTGTTTCCCGGCGTAGTTTCCTCAAGGCCATTACCGGAACGGCAGCCGGTATTGGAATCTCTCAAATGTTTAATCCCGCCCTGGTGAAAGCCCTTGAAAAAGGCTTGAAGCGGCATCCTGTCCTCTGGATCCAAGGACAAGGCTGCACCGGTTGCTCCGTTTCCCTGCTCAACAGCTCCGAACCCTCCATCGCCGACGTCCTGTTGAAGGTGATCAGCCTTCAATTCCATCCCTCGGTCATGGCCAGTGAAGGTGAAATTTCCATGGAAAACCTTTACGCCGTTGCCAAGGAATACAAGGGACGGTTCTCCCTGGTGGTCGAAGGCGCCATTCCCGTTGCCGAAGACGGGAAATATTGTATCGTTGGTGAAATGGGCCATAAAGAACTGAGCATGGTCGACCTGGTCAACGACCTGGGCCCCATGGCCGGCTCTACCCTGGCCGTGGGCACCTGTGCTTGCTACGGCGGCATCCCTGCAGCCGAAGGCAATGTCACCGGCGCCACCGGCGTCATGGACTTTTACAAGTCCGAAGGCATCAAAACCCCGGTGGTCAATATCCCCGGCTGCCCCCCCCATCCGGACTGGATCGTGGGATCCATCGCCCATCTGCTGACCCAGGGAATTCCCGAACTGGACGGCGACGGACGGCCCGTACTCTTCTTTGGCGAAAACATCCACGAAAATTGCCCCCGTGTGGAAGAATATGATGAAAGCTACCATGCCGCCAATCTCTCCGATCCCAAGGGCTGCCGAATGGACCTGGGCTGCAAGGGACCGGACGTATATGCCGATTGTTACAAACGCAAATGGAACGGCGGCATGAACTGGTGTGTGGACAACTCCGTTTGTATCGGTTGCGTGGAGCCGGGTTTCCCCGATGAATTCTCTCCCTTTTACGAACCCGCTTAATCCCCAAAAACCTTAAGGAGGTTTTATTATGGCAGGCTGTACCCCCCAAGCCAATATGTCCGGGGCCGGAAAAAAGATCAAAATCGGCATTGATCCGGTGACCCGTATTGAAGGTCATTTAAAGGCAGAAGTGGAAGTGAAGGACGGCGTTGTTGTGGACGCCAAAGTCTCCGGCGGCATGTACCGGGGATTTGAACAAATTCTCAAGGGCCGGGACCCCCGGGATGCCACCCAGATCACCCAGCGCATCTGCGGCGTCTGCCCCACGGCCCATGCCACGGCCTCATCCCTGGCCCTGGACGATGCATTTGGGGTCGAACTCACGGACAATGGCCGCATCGCCCGGAACCTGATCCTGGGCGCCAACTATCTCCAGTCCCATATTCTTCATTTTTACCATCTGGCGGCCCTGGACTATGTGAAC
>JAKSBM010000028.1 GCA_022361135.1 Desulfobacterales bacterium
CTTAGGGGATCAGTGATCCTTTTTCCATTCGGTACCTTCCAGCCAATAGGCGATGTTCTTATCGTAATCGCCGTTGCTGCGGACGTTTTTGAAATAGAGGTTGGTCCACTGCCAGAGGTTGACGGATTCGTGGCGAACGCCGAATGCCAGGGGATCTTTACCCTGCCCCAAACGTTTATCCAGCAGGCGGACGCTGTTGGGCGGAAAGTCGGGAAGCACGGTGAGGACGGCAAGGTCATCGTTGACCCCGGCATCCACATGGCCGGCGATGAGGGCCTGGACGATCATGCGGCCGCCGCCTTTGTAGGCCTTAATCTTGGCGTTGGGCAGGTATTTGCGGGCAATGGTTTCACCGGTGGATCCCAAGAGAACGCCGATAGTAACATCGGATTTATTCACATCTTCCAGGCTCTGGTAATCTTTTTTGGTGGAGGTGAAAACGCAGGGCTGTACTTCGATCCAGGGATCGGTGAAGGAAATTTTCATGGCCCGTTTCAGGGTGGGGGTCATGTCGGCGGCCAGGATGTCGGCCTTGCCGGAGAGGAGTGCGGGAATCAGACCGTCCCAGTCAAAATCAAGAATTTTGAGTTTCACGCCCATGGCATCGGCCATGCCCTTGGTGAAATCAATCATGGAACCGGCATGGTTCCCGTGTTTATCCACAAAGGCATAGGGTGCTGCACCGGATTGTACGGCCACACGGAGCTCGCCCCGTTTTGTGATTTCCGCCAGGGTGTTGGCAAAGCCGGCACCGGCAAAAATAAGGACAATGAGTAGTGCAAGAATCAGGGATAATTGTTTGCGCATGATACGTCTCCTTCTCTGAAATGAATGGGTTAAAAATTAATCGGTTAATACCGATGGCGTTCCACGGGAGGCCCGGTCTCGCACGGCAATTTCATTGGGGTAAAATTACCGGTGCCGCAAGCCGGGCCGGTTCATGCATCCGGATGGGTGATCCGGGTTAAAAATCAAATTTCCTCCATTTTCTCGGTGACGGTGATGCCCCGTTTTTTCAACCGTTCCATGAAAAGATCGGCCGGCACATGGCTGATGGGGGATAGGACACCGGTTTCCGGGATTTCACCCCGGACGATCATTTTGGCTACGATGCAGGCGGTATAGGCCACGCCCTGGCTCATGGCGGTGAGCCCCTTTTCCAAATCCCGGTCCATGTAGAGCCCCACGGTGTATCGCATGGGGCGATCGTCAATGGTTCCCTCAAAGATATTGAGCATGGCGGCCACATCCTTTTCCCCGTCTCCATAGGCCAGTTTGGGCCCCAGGAATTTATCCATGAAATCCATGGGGGAGAGGGTGCCGTCCCCCAGGCCGGGGATGGGATCGTCCGAGAGGAAGCCCAATTCCTTCATGGGGCGCCAGAAGGCTGACCAGCCCGGCCATCTCAAGGAATAGCGGCCCGTGGTCTCAATGGTGTCGGTGATGCCCAACCGATCGGTGAAAAATACGGCATCCCCATTGGGAATGGCTTCCAGGGGGCCCAGGCCGGGGAAATCCACCATGTGAACATATTCGGCATCGTGCTGGTGGGCGCCGGGAATTTCGATGCGCTCTCCATTGCGGATGATGCAACCGTCCCTACGGGTGGAATTCAGCACCCCGCGCCAGGTCCAGGAAACCTTATAATTTAAGGGATTATCGCAGGCCGCGGCTTCGGGAAATCCACCGCAATAGGAATTGATCACCGAAAGGCGGTCAAATTTCCGGGCGGCATCCTGGTAAATGACCAGGTCAATGCCGGGATCCAGACCGCATTCGGGCAGAATGGCGATGCCGGCTTCCTTGGCCTGGCGGTCCAGGCTTTCTGTGTCATAGAGATAATTGGTGTTCACCACCGGAGTCCGGGTTTCCAGGGCGGCTGTGTTCACATGGGTTTTAAAGCCCACGGGCAGCAGATCAATGACCACATCCACCTGTTTGTACAGGTCGATGAGGGCCTGTTTGTCTTCGGCATCCACCACCACCTGGGTGATGCGATCCATGGGTGTGAAATCCCGGATCAATGACAGGGTATCCAATTGAATATCCGCACAAATCAACGTGTCGACGCGTTCATCCCGGGCCAGGTCGTAGAGCGCTGTCCGCCCCTGGATTCCGCATCCGCCTAAAACGAGAACTTTCATGGTAACCTCTTCGGGGGGTCTCCCCGTTTCGAGTTGAAATTTACCCTAATGTATACATAACCCCAATGGGGGTGATTACAATTTTATAAAAAGCTGCTCAAAGGTGGTGCGTATGTGTTGCCGCATGAGGTTTCCTGCTTTTTCCTCATTGCGATTTTCAATGGCCTCGACAATCCCGATGTGCTGCCGGGGGCCGGTTTCCTGTCCCCCCGAGGCCATGGCATCGGTGTAGTACTTATCAAAAAAGAAAATATAGGTATGGGACCGCCAAAAGCTGTGGCGGCTGTATTGTTCCAGGTACTTGTTCCGGCTGAACCGGGCAATGCCCATGTGGAAGGAACGGTTAATGTGAACATAGTCCATCTTGGACAGGGGCCCCTCACCTCCCTTTTCCCTGTGGATAAGGCGCCACAGGTATTGGATATCCTCCTCCGAGGCATACCGGGCGGCCGAGGTGGCGGCCAGCCCTTCCATGTGTTCCCGGGCGAAAAAAACATGGCGGGCATCCTCCGGACTCACCGCCGGAATGAAGCAGCCCTTTTTCTTCTTTTTGTCCAGAATCCCTTCGGCTACCAATTGGGAAAGGGCATGACGGACAGGGGTTCGGCTGAGATTCAGATCCTGGGCAAGCTCTGTCTCCAATAGGAAATCGCCGGGCTTGAAATGATTTTCAAGGATCAGCCGGACAATCTCACCATATGCCAATTCTTCCTTTTCCTGCGCCATGTTTTCTCCCGTTGAAGTTATGTACACATAAATGAGTCCATTCCCTCCTGTCAATGGTTTTCTGCATTTTCCTTTAAAAAGCTAGGAATCTGTAGTATCAGAGGGGAACTTGATACCTGAACAATCCAGCTCCCCAGGAGGATACGTCGAACCCCATGGATGAAGCCCATGCGCTAAAACCTGCTCAACTTCTAGTTGTGGATGATGATGAAGCCATCCGGGACGCCCTGCGTGAAATCCTGGAAGACGACTACGGAGTAACCTGTGTAGACAATGGGTTCAGGGCATTGGAAGAGGTCCAGAGCGAAGTCTATGATCTGATTTTCCTAGACATTGTCATGCCGGACATGGATGGTTTGGAAACCCTGAAGCGGATCAAGTCATTTGACCGAAACCTGGACGTAATCATGATTTCGGCGGTGGACCGGGCCCAGGAGGCCACCGAAGCCCTGCGCTTTGGAGCCTACGACTACATCACCAAACCCTTTGACCACGAAATCATCCTCAATCGCCTGGAAAAAGTTCTTCTCAAACGGGACATGACCAAGGAAATCCACTTCCACCGGGCCAAGGAGGCCGACACCCACAACGGGACCAATACCCAAATCGTCAGCAAGTCCAAGCACATGTCCGTGGTCTTTGACCTCATTAAAAAGGTTTCGGCCACGGCCAGTAATGTACTCATCACCGGGGAAAGCGGCACGGGCAAGGAACTCATCGCCCGGGCCATCCACAATGAAAGCCCCCGGGTCCAAAAGCCCTTTGTGGCCATCAATTGCGCCGCCATCCCGGCGGAACTCATGGAGTCGGAATTCTTTGGTTATGAAAAGGGCTCCTTCACCGGTGCCTATAAACAGACCATCGGAAAATTCGAATTTGCCCACCAGGGAACCCTCTTCCTGGACGAAATCTCCAGTTTGAAACCGGAATTCCAGGCCAAATTGTTGCGATTTATCCAGGAAAGGGAGTTCTCCCGGGTGGGAAGTCACCGGGCCATCAAGGTAGATGTGCGCATCGTGGCCGCCACCAATACCCGGTTGGACCAGATGGTCAAGGAAGGCACCTTCAGGGACGATCTTTTCTTCCGGCTCAACGTGGTTCCGGTGGATCTGCCCCCGCTGCGGAGAAGAAAGGGGGATATCCCGTTATTGGCAGGATATTTCATGGGCCGCTTCAACCAGCAGATGCGCAAAAAGGTCAATGGATTCACCCCCAATGCCCTGGATGTGTTGGAAGCCTACCCCTGGCCGGGGAATGTCCGGGAATTGGAAAACCTCATTGAACGCATGGTCGTCCTGGGCACCGACCATCGCCCCGTGGATGAAAAGGATCTGCCCCTGGATATCGTCTTTCACACGGAATCGGAAAAGGGAATGGCCCAAAGCGCCTGGGAAACCAAGGGACTCCTCCAGGCCCGGGCCACATTTGAACGCCTTTATATTCTCAAGGCATTAAAAACCTGCGATTGGAACCAGACCCAAGCGGCCAAACTCCTGGACATCCACAGGAATACCCTGCTTCAGAAAATGAAGAATCTCGACCTGGGGATTGGGAGAATCCGGAAGCGCAACCGCATGGACAACCTCAGGCCGTAACCGGAAGCCGAACCGAGAAGCAGCTCCCCTCGCCCTTTTTACTGGTCACCACAATCTGCCCCCCATGCTCGGAAATCACCTTATGGGAAATGGCCAAGCCCAGTCCTGTTCCCTTGGCCTTGGTGGTAAAAAACGGGGTAAAGATATTTTCCACCACATCCTTGTCCATGCCCTTGCCCGTGTCTTTGACGGCCACACAGATCTGCCCCTCTTCCACCTGGGCGGTTAGTGCAAGCTCTCCCCCTTCTCCCATGGCCTGGGCCCCATTCTGGAGTAAATTAATAAACACCTTTTCCAATTGATTGGCATCGGCCTCAATGGGGGGTAAATCCGTTGGAATCTCCCAGTTGCAATGGATATTCCGATCCCGGAATCCCGGCTCCAGCAACTCCGTATTCTGGCGAAGCACCAAGCCGATGTCCATGGCCTGGAAATTGTACTTGGGCGGGCGGGACAATTCCAAGAGCTCTTCGATCAAACTGTTAAGGCGATTGATCTCCCGGGGCACGGTGCGCTGGAATTTATCCAGAAACCCGGGCTTCTCAATTTTCTGGGGAAGCAATGCCACATAGGTTTTAATGGCAGACAATGGATTGCGAATTTCATGGGCCATGCCCGCAGCGAGCACACCCAGGTCCGCCAGGCGCTGTCCCTGGCGGATTTCGGCTTCAAGCGCCCTTAGCTCAGTGATATCGTTAAGGGTGAAGATCACTTCACTGGGATCATTCTCCCCATTCAACAACACCCCAACCCCCACCAAAATATATCGGGTATCCCCGGCCACCTCCAGTCTGATCTCATGGGCTTTCTTTTGGGTGGGCTCTTTAAGTAGTTTTTTAAAATATGAAATCAATGGCGGAGCGGCATCCAGATACTCATCAATGGAGGCATTTAAAATGTCTTGATCACCGGCGACACCAAGTATGGATTGGGCCGCCGGGTTCACCGAAGTCACCCGTCCTTCCATATCCACTGCCAACAACCCATCGTTCATTGTGGCCAGTATCTTTTCCGCATATTTGCGCAAGGTGTTGATCTCAATCACCTGGTTTTCCAATTGCCCCTGTTGGGAAAGAATTTCGCGAATCATGACGGAAAAATTGGAAGCCAAGATTTCAACCTCATCCCGGGTGTGAATGGCAATGTCCTGTTCCAAATTCCCCTTGGCCGCCTCAACGGTAACATCCACCAATGTCCCCAGGGGACGGGTCACCCTTCTGGCAGCCAAATCCGCCATCCAGATTCCCAAAACCATGGTCAACAAGCCAATGCCAACGATGGAAAATAAGACATGACGGATCTGTTGATGCATGGAATCCAAGGAAACTGCGACACGAACAGTTCCCCAGCGATTGCCGTTTCCTGCGGCCAAATAAACGGGGACGATGGCCTCCATCACTTCAACGTCACTTCCAACTAACCCATGGGCAGAAACCATTGCTTGATTGGATGAATATGCCATATGACTATAAGCGTCGGTCAATAGCTTCCCTTGAAATCCTGGTCGACCGCTGTATCCTGCCACACGATTTTCTTTATCGTGGATTACAACGTAAATGACCCCGGGTAACCCTGCCGTTTGGTTAACAATTTTTTCCAGGGCAACATAGTCATATGTGACAAGATGATCCGTACTTACGCCCGCAAGATTCTGTGCGATCACCATACTTTGTTTCTCGATTCGACTTCTGATCGTCTGAGTTTGGACATAGCCAATGACTAGTGCTAAACAGATAAACATCCCAAGTAGCATGATCGATGTAAAAAAAATAAATCGATACCGTAGAGAAATATATTTTTTATTGGACTGGCTTCCGGTTGGATCAACTTGCCTAAATAAAGGAGAATTAGTTTCTTCGGGAATTGTAACTTGAGAGTTCATTTATTGACTTTCGGATTGATTATCCAACCAAATTGGATGCAACGATGTTGTGTGGGCCCCCAGCACACTGACACTTAAAGATCGAACATAGGGTTGATACGCTCTGTTCACATTCAAATACATGATTGGGATCAATGGAGAAGCATACATAATCCGACTCTCAATTTCTTGATACATTTGAACTCTCTTTATTGGATCTATAATCCCTCGAGCATCATCTAACATTCTATCAATGGCGCTATCCCTAAATTGCATAAAATTATATGAAGATATTGACGAAAAGAGCGGATACAAAAAACTATCTGGATCTGGCATATCCGCATGCCACCCCATTCGATATAATTGGACATGATCTGATCTTAAATAATCATCAAACTTATCCCAATCCGTAATATATTTCACATGGACAACAACACCTATCTGCCCCCAGAAACTCTTCATCATTTCCATTTCTTGTTCGACATCTCTGGATCGAATCGTAGAAACTAACTCCAACTCAGGAACTTGAATGCCCTTTTTCGTAAAATTAGTTTCAATAAGAAACCGAGCCATTTCGACATCGGCATCTCCAACCAGTTTTAATGGTCGATATCCTGGCATTCCTTTGGGAAGAATGGTTCTTGCGACTTGATAGCGACCTGAATAAATCGAATTTACAAAGGAGGTTCTATCAATGGCAATTGTAAGTGCTTCTCTCAACGCTGGCGATTTCAAATTAGGATGTTCTATATTCATGCCATAAAACATAAGGCTCAACGATTGTCGCTGAAACCATTGATACTTTTTTTGTTTAGATAAAGATTCCTTTGCAGAACCAAAAATAGGAATTTCTTCGAGCATCCCTGCGTCGAAATCTTCTAACATTTTAGGATATTCTCCTGACCCATAAATCTTATAATGGACTTCATCAATATTAGCGGGGCCATTATAATACTCATCAAACCGAGAGAATCTTACTTCCCCATCTTTTCCATATGCAGATAACTTAAATGGTCCAGAGCCAATGGGAAACTTTGCAAAATCATAATCAGGATCCATTAAATAGCGGCGGGGTAAAATTGCAGCCGGAAAAGTCCCTAGGGCGGTCAAGAATGGAGCGTGTGTGACATCTAAAGTAATCTCTACCTCATGATTATTAATCACCTTAAGTCCCTTAACAGAATCTTTAGACCGAGAACGATAACCAGCTGCACCAGATATTTTCAATAGATGAGGTAATAAAAAGGGAACAGCTTCAGAACGTAATATTCTTTTAAGGGTAAAAACGACATCTTGTGCTAGAACAAATGACCCATCATGAAAGCGAGCATTTTTATTAAGATTAAATTTGTAAACTTTTCCATCACCCTTAATTTCCCAGGACTGGGCCAATGAGGGAAGTATTTCAAGATAAGGCCCAAATCGAATTAACCTATCATACAATTGATGAGTTAAAGCTTCATCATATATGGTCCAAACTTTTAACGGATCGAGTGTTTCTGGAGACGATTTTAAAGGGGTGCGATATATCCCGCCTCTTCGAACTTTATTATCTATTTTATCAACATCTTTGCTACTTTTAGTTTGGTTGTCACAAGCCATGCAAAAAACCAATAAAACAACATAAAAAACAGATAAAAACAGGCGGCCTTTTTTACTTTCTTTTTGTTTCCCCATGCCTGCCTGAGTTATCATAATCAAGATGTAACTTCAACCACACTATTATTCGAGAAAATAAAAAAGGGGCTTAGTAACCCAAGCCCCCCTTTTTACCAGCTAAGTACCTTAATTCTTACCAGCCAGCACCGCCACCACAATGGGCCAGTGCAGATACGATAGAAGTAGTTAATACCAGTCCAGTTACGATTAAGTTGATAGCGAGTTTTTTCATGTTTCCTCCATTCGAGTTAGGGTTAATTGCTACGTTCGCTTTTCACTATCGAATAGAGCAAGCCACATACCAACCCGCATATATTTTTTAAGACACTGTTTTAACTAAACATTCAAACACAAGGTGAGCAATTCAGAAAAATACAAGGAAGCACAAAGAAGTATGCAAATTTTTAGGAAGGCATGGGTAAAAACAGGGCTGTTTTTACTCAAAAGGGAGTAAATTGTAGCCACAAAAAAGCTATAAATCTTATAATTAGACCACTTAGCCGGGGATTGCACATAATAGTAGGCAGTTGGCACATTAAAATAGACAAATCAGAATTGACTTATCATTTCAGGCAATTAAAACATATCCACCATTTTAATCCCTATGACAAGCACATAAGATTATGCAAATTATTAACAAATCATAAAAATGGCGGACAAACAGAAAAACACCTTTCAAATTAAATACTTACCGCTACCCACAACAAGATTCCCCAAAAGGCATATTTTTTGCGAGCTAATCAAATACCCTGTGCAGATTTAACTTAACTTTCATCAATGATTCTGACGAGGTGATCATCGAACAATGTTAAAGGTAAAAACAATGAACAGAGGAGTCCAAATGGACATCGACCTCAATGCCCTCATCACAGAACAAGAGCCCGATGAAAAGAATGCCATCACCAATGGCAGCCCAAGCACAAAAAGGGATTATTTTGATTGCCTCAGGAAAACCCCATCCAGAACACATGACATGCTGGACCTGGGCCATATAATTCTTGACCATGACCAGGTAATTTTATCGGCGAATACAACCATCTGCGAAATGCTGGGGTACCCAAAGGAACAGATAGAGGGGTCACGATTTGCAGATCTGATATACAAAAAATTTCCCCTGGATTTAAAAAATCTCAGGGGAAAACCATTTGATATACGATTTCGTAACCGTCACAGCTTTTTCTGGGCAAAAATCCTTACCCAGGATTACTTTAACCCCAATAATGGGGAATTGGAAACCCGGGTGACGTTCAGGGATATTACGGCCCAAAAATTGGCAGAGAAAGAATTGGGATGGCAGTTAAAGGTTTCCACGGAGATGGAAAGCATCCTCGAATTGATGGGGCGCAACACATTGGACATGAAATGGATTTCCCGGAGGATTCTGACTGCGGCCATCAACCTTACCCAAAGCAAAAACGGATTCATTGCCAAAATACATGAAACCGATGCCCATGGACTGGCCATGGTCATGGGCGAAGTCTATCCCCAAGTGGGATGGGCCGGACAGAAAACACTCTTCCTGCACCAGGATAAAAATAACTTTTTTATGGGCCTTTTGGGGCAGTCCCTCAACACGCTAAGACCCTTCTTCACAACCCCCCCATCCGGGCACCCGCCCTTGGAGGGGCTGCCCCAAGACCATATCCCCATCCATGGGTTTCTCTCCGTCCCCATGCTCATGGAAAAAAATCCCACCGGCCTCATCGTCCTCGCCAATCCCAAAAATGCCTATTCACAGGAACATGTCAAAGTCGTCCAGCGCCTGTCTGAACTCTACATCATCGCCGAACGCCGCCACCTGGCCGAATCCGAAGTCATTCGACTCAATCGCCTTAAAAACGGTCTGGCCTCATGAAAAACGCCCGGTCCACAAGGACCGGGCGTTAGGGGATCACAAAGCAACGGGAAATCCACTCCCGTTGCTTTTTCTATTTTTTATCCAAGCGTCTTCCCGGCATTGACCAACAACCGGGCCAGGCGATAGCCCAGCATGGCAATGCACTCTGCATCCAGGAACTCCTCAACCCGCTCCTCAAACAGGATGGAACAATCCGCGGGAAATTCTTCATCCACGCCATTGAAAAGGAGGACAACGGGAATTGTCGGCAGGGCCTGGATCTGCAGGGCCACATCATATTGGACAGCCAATTCCGGAGGACGTCCCCCCAGGCCTTCGGCAGCCGCCTGCAACCCGGCCACATCCGTCCCAAAACGACGAATCAAGACCTGGTCCACATTATCCCGGAAGTAGACGGTCAAGGGTCCACCGTCCTTGAGATCCTTGAATGAAACCCAGCGGGTTTTATCCGACGGGGCCTCCGGGCACATGATCACATGGCGGAAAAGGATGATACCCGTGTCATAGACCGGCGGTTCACCGTTCTCTGCCACGATTCCCTGGGCGGATATGCCCAGGGGGGTGCCGAAAAAGGGCAGGATGCCATCCACATCATCGGGGAATCCCGATGGGATATCCCGGCTGCCGCCCAGGGCAACAATGCGCTCCCCAACGGGGAGTTGGGCCAATTTTTCTTTATAAATGGTGTAATTCTCTTCAAAAACAGGGGCTGAACTCTCCACTACCACACCTCCGGATATGCCACGTCAACAAATTTTTCCTCCATGGAGAACTTATGTCCCCGCTCCATGGCGGCGAGATCCAAAAATACCTGCTCCAACGCCGGATCCGTGCAATTGTTAGCCAGATCCATATATTTCATCATGGCGATTTCTTCATTTTTCATGGCCAGACCAATGGCGGACTTCAAATCCATGTCCGCATTGACCTCGGGCATATCAAAGCCCTGGGCCACGTTGAAATCCTTTTCAAAGTCAAAATACCGGGAATCGATCTGCCCCTTTTTGAGAATCTGGGTCAGCATCCGCTCGTGGCGGGCCTCTTCCTGGGCAAGATCCTGGAATAATTCCGACAAATGGGCATCCTTGATCAGGCAGGATACCTGCTCATAAAATTCCTTGGCCTCCACCTCTGCCTGGATGGCATCGGAGATCACCTGGGTGTATTGTGCTGAATCCATATCTTTCCTCCTATCATGGGGTTGGCATTGAATCCAAGCGGTTCCAGGGGAGAATAGCCCATCCCCCAAACCACCGCAAGGTGAATTGACAATGATCAGGGGATGCGAAAAACACTCCCCCGGTAAAAGGCAAACTCCCGGGCCACCGGCTCAAAGGCAGCCGCCAGGGCATCCATATCTGCCTGGGACATGGGCGTTTCTTGACTCCCCACCCGGACCAGGGTCTCCACCTCCTCCGGGCTCCGGCAGCCCACAATGACGATATCCACATCCTGGGCCAGGGCAAACCCGATGAGATGGTCCGGGGTGATCCCGGCTTCGGGACGGATATAATGCTTCCCCCCCAGCACCTTCATTCCGACCACGGCAATGCCCTTATCCCGGGCCGCTGCCAGGGTACAGGTAAGGAATCCACCCAGGACCTTTTCCACGGGATTCACCGGCATGAGCACCGCATCCACGGGCCATTCCTCAACCGCCCGGGTCAAGACCTCGGGATCATGGTGACCGGTGACGCCGATGTACCGGACCAGGCCCAAATCCCGGGCCTCTAAAAAAGCTTCCAGTGCCCCCCCTTTTCCGGCAATCCGGTGCAAATCATCCGGGGTGCGCACATCGTGGATCTGCCACAGGTCCAGATAATCCGTGTTCAGCCGGACCAGGCTCTGCCGGAGCTCGGCCAGGGCCCCCTCCCGGGTTCGATCCGCACTTTTTGAGGTGTGGAAAATCCCCTCCCGGGCCAGGGGTGCATCCGCCCAGAATTGACCATAGTAGACCTCACTGTCCTGGTAGACCCGGGCAGAATCAAAATACCCAATGCCCAGATCCACGGCGGTTTGGATTACGGCACGGGCCGGGGCGTTCATTCCCTGGGTACGCAACACGCCTTCGCCCCCCAGGCCCACCCGGGTAATCTGTTTTTCGCAACCGGAAAAGGGTGAGGGTGAAATGGGTTGAAGAACCATGATATCCCCTCCTGAAGAATTGGAAGATAACCCAGACTATCCCCGATCCAGGGTCATGTCAATGTGGGGAATTCCATCCTCCAGATAAACCGGAGAAACCGCCCGGAATCCATGGGATTCATAAAAGGATTTCAAATATTCCTGGGCACCGATGGTCACGGGAAATCCGGGCCAGCGCTCCCCAATGGCATCAAGCCCCCGGTTCACCAACTCATGGCTCAGGCCCCGGCCCCTGTGGCCCTTTGCCACCACCACCCGCCCCAGGCTGGTCGCTCCGGGGTAACTCAACCCCGGCCCCAGGCCCCTCAGGTATGCCACGGGAATGTCGTCGGTATCACAGGCCCAGAGGTGGAAGGTTTCGGGATCCAGATCCTTTCCGTCCACCTCGGCATAGGGGCAATTCTGCTCCACCACAAACACATCCACCCGGAGCCGGAGAATTCCGTAAAGCGTCCGTGTATCCAATCCGTCAAACCCGGTCAATTGCCATTGAATCGCCACCGCCACCATCCTTATCATCGGGGATTAAAATTCCATCCTTACCCCATAATCATCCCCCGGGCAACATGGTCACTTTCATAGATCGTTCATTATGATGAACACAAATTCAAACTCCAAAAACAAACAAAAGCATAATACATAAAAAATCATTTGATTTTTATCATTTACCATTGACCAGGATCGTTCACCATGATAGCGAATTAGACCAAAGCACGATCCCTTCAACCCAAAAGGAGAGATGATATGCTGTTACCTGCCTTTGAATTCCACCAGCCCCAATCCCTGGACGGGGCCCTCCAACTCAAGAAAGAACTGGGGTCCAAGGCCCGGTTCCTGGCCGGGGGGACAGACCTCCTGGTCCACCTGAAAAAGAAACTCATCACCGCCGACGCCCTCATCAGCCTCCAGAATATCCCGGACATCTCCGTGGTTTCCAAGACCAAAGAGCGCATCTTCATCGGGGCCGGGGCCACCATGTCCCAATTGTCCGCCGATCCCATTATCCAGGCCCATTTCCCGGCCATCAAATCCGGCTGCGACAACCTGGGAACCCACCTCATCCGGAACCGGGCCACCATCGGGGGCAACGCCTGCAATGCCAGCCCGGCCGGAGATACCCTTCCCTCCCTCATGGTCTACGGAGCCGAGGCCGTCCTGGGAAGCACCGCCGGCATCCGCACCCTCCCCCTGGAAGACTTTTTCACCGGCCCCGGGAAAACCGCCATGGCCGAAGATGAACTCCTCACCGGATTTGAACTTCCCCTGCCCCCGGTCCACTCCGGGGCCCATTATATCCAATTGGGCAAGCGGAAATCCTCGGAGATCAATGTGGTCAATGCCGCATCCTACCTGGAATTCGACCCGGACAACCAGACCGTAACCCGGGCCCGCATCGCCCTGGGTTCCGTGGCCCCCACCCCCATATTGGCCGCCAATGCCATGGAATTCATGGCCTGGAAACCCGCGGACGAAGAACATTTCTACCAGGCCGGGGAAATCGCCCGGCGAGACGATTGCACCCCCATTGACGACTTCAGGGGATCGGCCGACTACCGCCGGGCCATGGTGGGCGTCCTCACCAAACGGACCCTGACCACCGCCCTGGAACGGGCCCAACAGGCTTAAGGAGGAAATCCCCATGAAAAAACAACTCATCGAAATCACCATCAACGAAAAGAAGCATGAACTGGCCGTGGCCCCCAACAAGACCCTGGCCGACCTCCTGCGCTACGACCTGGGTCTCACCGGCACCAAAAAAGGATGTGACACCGGCGACTGCGGAGCCTGCACCGTCCTCTTCAACGGCGAAGCCGTCAACGCTTGCCTGGTACTGGCCCTCCAAGCCCATGGAGCCACCGTGGAAACCATAGAAGGCCTGGCCGACGAGCAGGGACTCTCCCCCCTCCAGGAAGCCTTTGTGGAAAAAGGCGCC
>JAKSBM010000963.1 GCA_022361135.1 Desulfobacterales bacterium
CGAACAATTGGGAACGGCCCTGACCCACGGCACCGTGCGCATGGGTTTTGGCCCCTTTAACAGCCCGGCCCATGTGGAAAAGGCCCTGGCCGCAGTGGCCGACATTATTAAATATTATGTGAAATAAAACATCGGGGACCCCATCAACCGGGCCGGAGCAAAAAGCCCCCGGCCCGGTTTTTAGATTTCCCCCCAAGGAGCCGGCATGACGAAGATTCCCCTCCGGGACAGACTTGAACAGACCCTGGATTTCATTGCGTCCCACATCCCCCGGCCACCGGCCCTGGGCATCCTCACCGGCACCGGCCTCTCCGATTCCCTGGAGGGGATGGAAATCTGCCAAAGCTGGACCTACGACCAATTGCCCCACTTCCCCCGTTCCACCGTGGAAAGCCATGCCGGGGAACTGGTATACGGCCGTTTGGCCGATACTTATCTTCTGGTTTTCCGGGGCCGGTTTCACCTCTACGAAGGCTATTCCCCGGAGGAGGTCACCTACCCGGTCCGCCTCCTCCAGGCCCTGGGGGTAAAGCACCTCATCCTCAACAACGCCGCCGGCGGCATCCACCCCGACTTTGAAGCCGGGGACATCATGGTCATCCAGGACCACATCAACCTCACCGGGGTCAATCCCCTGACAGGCCCCAACGACCATGCTTTGGGTCTACGATTTCCGGACATGACAGCGGTCTATTCCAGGGAAATGATCCAGCGGATCCAGGCCGCCGGAAAAACGGAGGGCATTAAATTACAATACGGGGTATACGCCGGTCTTGGGGGCCCCAGCCTGGAAACCCCGGCCGAAACCCGCTATCTTCAAATCATCGGCGCCCATGCCGTGGGCTTTTCAACGGTCATGGAGGCCATTGCCGCCGTCCACGCCGACATGGAAATCCTGGGACTCTCCCTCATCACCAACATCAACGATCCAGAGGCCCCCGAACCCGCCACCCTGGAATCGGTCCTGGCCACGGCCGCCAAAGCCGCCCCGGCCATGACCCGCCTTTTGGAAACCCTGGTGGCCCAATGGAAGACTCCCCCCACCTGATCCGGACCTCCCCGGTCACTTCCACCAATGCGAAGAATCGGAACCCTATCCCCTAGTCCAGGACCCGGCGCACCTCCGTGGAAAGGGCTGAAATTTCCACGGGCTTGCTCAAATACCCCTTGATACAAGGGTGGGTTTTGTCCCCCTTGACCACGGCATCCCCCAATCCACTGCAAAGGATCACGGGCAGATCCAGATGCATTCCGGCCATTTTTTCCGCCAGCTCCACGCCGGTGAGGTCGGGCATGGTCAAATCCGTGATCACCAGATCATAATCATTGGAACAGGCCTCCAACTCGTCCAAAGCATCGGGGCCGTGGGTAAAGGAACGGACCGTGTACCCCAGACGATTGAGCATATAGGTGTGCATGGCAGCCACCCGGTGATCGTCGTCCACCAAAAGGACACGTTCCTTGCCCGGATGCAGGGCCTGGGCGGAGGAAGCCGGCGTCATCTGTTCGTCTTCCGGATCGGGGTACCGGGGCAGAAAGATACTGAACCGTGCCCCCCGGTTTGGCCGGGCTTCGGCCCGGATATGGCCGCCGTGGCTCTCCACGATTCCATGGACCACGGAGAGACCGATGCCCGAGCCCTTCCCTTCCTGACGGGTGGAAAAGTAGGGTTCAAAAATCTTATCCATGATCTCCGTGGGGATGCCGTGTCCGGTGTCCCGGACCTGGATGAGGACATAATCCCCCGGGGGCAATCCCATGCCCTTGGCGGCCAGGGCCTTAAGCCCCAGGGGCTGCATGCGGATCTCCAGGATCCCCTGCCGGGACTCCATGGCATGGAAGGCATTGGTGACCAGATTCATGACCACCTGGTGAATCTGCACCGCATCCACCCGAATGAACCCGCAGCCCTGTTCCAGACGGGTTACCATCTTCACCGTGGCCGGCAAAAAGGCCCGGGTCAACCCCACGGCCTCGGAGATGACCTCCTGGGCGCCCACCATCATGAGACGGCTTTCCCGCTGGCGGCTGAAGGCCAGAATCTGGGAAACCAGATCCCGGGCGTGGCGGGAACATTCCAATATGGTTTCAATGTATTCGGTCTCTTCATCGGGACGCTCCCCCTCCATGAGCAGCATCTGGGCATAGCCGGAAATGGGGGAAAGGACATTGTTAAAATCATGGGCAATCCCCCGGGCCATGGTCCCGATGGCCTCCATTTTCTGGACCTGGAGCAATTGATTTTCCAATTGCTTCCGCTGGGAAATATCCATGGCCATGGCCCGCAGTTCCACCACCCGACCATTTTCCCCCATGATGGCATCCAGGGAAAGGCTGATCCACAGGGTTTCGCCCCCCTTCCGCACCAGGGTCAATTCCATATCCCGGATATTGTTTCCCTTTTTCAGGATGTCCCAGATGGAGCCGTATTTAATCTGGGTATCTGCGGCATGGGAGAGGAAGGTGACCACATTCTGCCCCACCAGCTCGGTTTTGTCATAGCCCAACAGGGATTCGGCCATGCGGTTGCACCGAAAAATCGCCCCCTGGTAATCCATGGAAAAATAGGCAATGGGGGCATTTTCATAGAGATCCCGAAACCGCTGCTCATTGACGGCCAAATCCTGGGAGGTCTGCCTGAGATGCTTTTCCTTCCGCCAGAGCAACTCCGCCCCCTTCTTCCCCTTGAGCTGTCCCAGGTAGGCCAGGGAAGCGGTTTCCACCAGGCGAATGAGGAGATCCAGGCGGCGGCAGAGTTCTTCCTCTTGCACAAACTTCCCATCCCGGACCGCCACCAGAGATTCATCGGCTGTATTCACCACCAGAATCCCGTAATCGGGTAGATAGATATAAACGGAATTGGTGGAACGGAAAAGCTTTACAATTCGGGTGTCCACCTTGATACCGGGATTGGGGCGACGGAGGCGATACCCATCGTAACTGAAAAAGGGAATGTAGCGGTAGGGGGCAAAATCCTCGGCCTCCCCCAGGAAATTCCGGGTATCCGGGCAAATGATAATGGAGACCCCTTTTTTATAGTAGTCGGCACAATTGCGGAGCACATAGGAAATAATGCCGTGGGACTCCTGCTCCCTGCCCTGGTTATCGGTTGTATGGAAATAAATGGGGCTGAGCTTCCGGTGGGTGACAATCTGATTCCCGAATAGCTTAAGGATGATTCCCCGGAGTCCCCGGCCGTCAAACCGGTCCATGATCCCCCGGTCCCACATGGAGGTGGGTAGGAATTTAATCCGGGTTTCATTGGTTCCGTATAGGATCCCGGTTTGCTGGGCCCCCAGGAGCTGGAGGGAAATGGAAAGCAGTTTGTTCAGGGGATTACCCCGTTTGAAAAAATCCCGTTCTATGGACAGCAGATCCGGTGAATCCATGGTCTCCCCCTGGTTTCGACGATGACTGCAAATTAAGGATCACAGGCGTGACAAGCCAAGGTCCGGCACGGCCTCCAGTCCATTGACTCCATCTGAGATCCTGAACAACGGTAATTGTGAGATCATACAATCACAATTGGTTCCCCGGGGCAAGTCCCTGGGTAAAAACAATCTTGATAAAAAAGTGACAATGCTTTATTGCTATGAAGATATGATTAGATCATCCCAAAATAACACCCCTTTACCTGCATAAGGTCATCCCATGAGAATTGTGACCCGACCCGATTATGACGGCATTGTCTGTGCCGTTTTGATATATGAAGCCCTGGGCCTCACCCAGGAGGTATTCTGGACCGAGCCCAATGAAGTCCAGACCGGCAAAGCCCCCATCGCCCAGGGAGACATTGTGGCCAACCTCCCCTATGATTCCCGGTGCAGTGTCTGGTTTGACCACCATGTGTCCAACAAGCCCGACTCCGCTGTGGAAGGGGGGTTTGAAATTGCCCCCTCGGCCGCCGGCGTGGTCTACCGCTATTACCAGGAACGGGGGAAGCTGGACAATCGGTTTGACGAACTGGTCTACCAGACCGACCGCATCGACTCCGCCGACCTCACCATGGACCAGGTCAAGGCCCCCGAGGACCACCCCCATGTCATCCTCTCCATGACCATCCAGAACCGGGATTTCCAGGACATTCCCTATTGGAATCACCTCATTGATCTGTTGCGCCGCCTTCCCATGGACCAGGTCATGGCCGATCCCCAGGTCAAAACCCGGGTGGACCAGGTCATTGCCCAAAACCGTGAATTCTCCCAATTCCTCAAGGACCACACCCAGGTGGAGGGCGGGGTATCCATCACCGACTTCAGAAGCCTGGATCCCATCCCCACGGGCAACCGTTTCCTCACCTATTGCCTCTTTCCCGAGACCATGGCCAGCATCAAAATCCGCTTCCACGGTCCCCAAAAGGAAAAGGTGCTCATCAGCGTGGGACACAGCATCTTTAACAAGATCTGCAAGGTCAACGTGGGCCACCTGCTGTCCCGGTACGGGGGCGGCGGCCATTTCGGCGCCGGGGGATGCACCCTGGAAAGCGCCACGGCCCAGGGCCACATCGATGAAATCATCCAGATCCTGGTCAAAAACCAACCCCTGGACTAAATCACCGCACCCCATCAATAAAAATTCACCTCCTCCTGGCACCAGGAGGAGGAAAATCCCCCCATTTCCATGGAATATGGCCTCCAAACCACACAATTTAAGGAGGCACCATGACAAATTCCCCCATCCTCATTGATCTCACCGCACCCCTGGCCACCCTGGAACCCTTTCTGGACAATTTTGCCCGGGGCGGGGTCACGGCCCTGGCCGCCACCGTGGGGTACGGCACCCCGGGCCTGGGCACACCGGCTTTCACCCTGAACACCCTTGGGACCTGGCTCAACCGATTCCGGGACCGGGCCGATCTCCTCCCCATCCGCAGGGCAGCCGACATTGAAAAAGCCCACAGGGAAGGAAAGCTGGGCATCATCTTCCACTTCCAGGGCAGCCTGCCCATGGAAACGGATGTCACCACCCTGTCGGCCTACCACGGATTGGGGCTGCGCATCTTCCAACTCTGCTACAACACCCGGGACCACCTGGGCTGCGGCTGCGCCGAAGAAACCGACACCGGCCTCACCGACCTGGGCCGCCAGGCCATCCAGGAACTCAACCGCCTGGGCATCCTCATTGACTGCGCCCACACCGGGATCACCACCACCCGCCAGACCCTGGAGCTGTCCCAGGCCCCGGTGATCATTTCCCACGGCAATGCCGCCGCCGTATGCCCCTCGGCCCGGAATCTGGACGACGACACCATTAAAGCCGTGGCCGACACCGGCGGCGTGGTGGGCGTGAATGGATTCCCCGCCTTTGTCACCCCCTCGGGCCAACCCAGTCTGGACCAATTCATGGCCCACATCCGACACATGGTCCATGTGGCCGGAGAAGACCACGTGGCCCTGGGGCTGGATTATTTCGAATATCAGGACGGGGCCGCCGATTTGGAAACCGCCACCCAGGTCTACGATTACCTCATCCAGTCCAAGGCCTGGAACACCACGGATTATCCCCCCCCGCCATGGAAATACCCCATGGGCATTGAAATGCCGGAAAAATTGATCACCCTGCCCCGGGCCCTGGAAAAAGCCGGTTTCACCCCGGCCCAGGTGGAAAAAATCCTGGGCTGCAATGCCCTGCGGGTCTTCAAGGACGTCTGGCACTGATTCCATGGCCGGGCCAAGGCCCCCATTTTTTTATGGATTCCCCACCGGATTTATGGCAGCATCTTCCAATGGATACCCTGGTGGCGGTCTATCTCATATTTGGCGGGGGCCTGGCCCTGTTATCGGCCCCAACCTGTCGCAGCCGACTGGAGCTGGCCTTTTTCCTATCCCTGGGATGGTGGCAGTTCTGGGGGGGCCTTTATCACCTTGATCCCCGCCCCTTCCCCCAGATGAACCTCCTGGTCCCGGCCATTGCCGGATTCTGCCTCTGGGTTCCCCTCATGTATGGGTATGGTATGGCCCGGATCAAATCCAACTCCGGCAATCCCTTTCCACGCCCCATCCATTTTATTCCGGCCCTGGCCGCCCCCATGGGGCTGATTCCCCTCTGGACCAGCCCCGCCGACCTGCGCCAGGCCATGGCCCTGTCCAGCCCCTGGACCTCCATGCCCATGTTGATCACCGCCATCACCCTATACCTGGCCATGGCCATGGCAGTGGTCTACGGCTGCCGCCTGGCCTGGGCACTGCGGCAAAACCATGCCCCCCACTGGCTGATATTCATCCCACCGGTGGTGGGAATATCCTGGCTGGCCGACCGCCTCCTGGGCCTGGGCATGGCCCCCCTATTTTACGGTTTGGCCACCACCGCCCTCATCGGCCGCCACCTGATCACCAGCCAACGGGCACCCATGCCCCAGCCAACCGAGGCCGCCCCAAAGATTCCGCCACCCCGCCCCTATGCCCTA
>JAKSBM010000196.1 GCA_022361135.1 Desulfobacterales bacterium
ATTTAGTTTTGAATGTTTGAGTTTCGCCACTTTAATTGGCTGCTTGGTATTTAATAAAGATTTTGAACCTATCAATCGCGGTTTGTACTTCATTTGCAAGGGCATTTAAATATCCATTTGATACCGGGTGAAATGGATATTTAGTGTTGTGTTTCTCTCGGTGGTTAGTGGCGGGTCGGGGGAGGCCCTTCAAGGCCGTTGCAAGGCGCGCCTTGCCCGAGCCGCCGGAGGGGCTGCCCCGGCCCGCCACGGGTTCTACCTCAACGGTCTTTATGCGGGTTAGAAATAATCAGCCCAATTTGAATTTGCCTTTTTCCGTTTGATTGCCACGATACAAAGGCTCCAACCAACGCAGATGCTCCAGGGAAATACAAAATTGAAATCTAAGGTTCTCATTGTTTTAGGAAGTCCGAGGAAGAAGGGAAACACGGCCACTCTGGCCGCCCAGGTTGCCCAAGCCGCAACTGAGAATGGGGCCGAGGTGGAAACGGTTTATCTGAATGGATTGAAAATCAAGCCCTGCCAGGGATGTGGGAAATGCCAGCGTGAACCGTCGAAGGGTTGCATCCTGAAGGATGACATGGGGCCCTTGTATGGGAAATTGCAGGAGGCGGATTCCGTTGTAGTGGCCAGCCCGATTTATTTTTTCAATTTGTCGGCACAGACCAAAATTTTCATTGATCGTCTCTATGCGGTGGGGACGCCGCGTACCAATATTTTAAAGGGGAAGCATTTTTCCATTCTCCTTTCCTATGCCGATCCAGATCCATTTGCATCGGGTGCGGTGAATGCCTTGCGATCCTTCCAGGACACCTGTTCATACGTGGGGGCCCACATCGAAGGCATGATTTACGGCCGGGCCAATGATGCCGGGGAGATAAAAAACAATACGGATGTCATGGAGCAGGCATCTGCTTTGGGGAAGCGCTTGGCCGCAATGCATGCAGAATAGGCAGGGCGAACCCTTGTGGATGGATTGGCAAGGCTGTACTGCAATTGTCGTTGAAAATTCGTTTTGAGTTATCATGGCGTGAACCCTGGGACGGGAGGTGGGTATGAAACAGATTCTGTTTTGTCTTTTACTGGTGGTGGGGCTGGGATTGGGTTGCTCCGGGGAACCGGCCGGGCCGGAGCTGGGGATTGAATTCTCCTGGCCCCGGGGAATGAAAACCTGCTTTGATACCCAAAGTCCTGAGATCCGCCTGGAAGGGGTACCCGAGGGGACACAGACGTTTTCCGTGGCCGTCTATGATACGGAATACAGTGTGAACCACGGCGGTGGAAAGGTGGAAAACGATGGCACCGGGATCATCGCCCTGGGTGCCGTGCCCGATTACCGGGGCCCCTGTTCCGATTTGGCCCTTTCCGGCCCGGGGAAATACCAATTCACCGTCAAGGCCCTGGGAGGGAACAACCAGGTCCTGGCCTCGGGTAAAAAAACACGCAGCTACCCGGAGGAATAGCCCAGGGAAGATTGGGGATTCTCCGTTACGGGCCCGGCGATTGTTCCGGGGCCAATGGCTCGACACAACTCATTTGGGTCCGGCCCGTCAATGCCGGCCAAGATCACCGGCCCGGATCAAATCCATATTTCTTGATTTTATAGTGGAGGCTTGGCGGGGTCATGCCCAGAATTCGGGCGGCCCGGGCCACATTGCCTCCGGTCTGCTTTAATGTCTTTTCCACATATTCCCGTTCAATTCGAAGCAAATATTTCTTAAGGGGCTCCTGGGGACCCCCGTCCGGAGTGATGGGGCCGCCATGGTCCACCGGGGGCAGGGGGGCTTCAGAAGCCGCGTTGGCGGTTTCTTCCACCCGGCTTTTCGGGGTGGGATTCTTCTGTTCGGCGCAGGATTCAAGGAAATACTGGGAGAGATGGTCCGGGGTGATCAATTTATTCCGGCCGCAGAAGATAATGGCCGACTGGATGGTGTTTTCCAATTCCCTGACATTGCCCGGCCAGGTGTGGTTGAGGAAGAGTTCATACACATCCTTGGACAGGAAGAGCTGCTTCTCCTTTTCATGTTTCTTTAAAAAATAATCGCTGAGCAATGGGATATCATTTTTCCGTTCCCGCAGGGGGGGAACGGTGATCATGATCACGGCCAAACGGTAAAAAAGGTCCTGGCGGATGAGGCGCTTGGCCAGGGCCTCCCGGGGGGGCACGTTGAGGGTGGAGATGACCTTGAGGTCGATGTGGACTTCATCCAGGGATCCGATGCGGCGGATCTTCTTTTCCTGGATGGCCCGGAGGAGCTTGGCCTGGAGGTTCAGGGACATGGAGTTGAGTTCGTCCAGAAGGACGGTGCCCCCGTTGGCCGCCTCCAGCAGCCCCTTTTTTTCCCGGGCATCGGTGAAGGCCCCCTTGGATGTGCCAAAGAGGATCCCCTCCAAAAGATGCTCGGGGATGGCGGCGCAATTGATGGGGATGAAGGGGTTTTCCCTTCTCCCGCTGTTGTTGTGGATGGACTGGGCAAACAATTCCTTTCCCGTGCCGCTTTCCCCCCAGATCATCACCGGCATGTTGTTGGAGGAGGCTGCACTGGCCTGGTCAATGCACTGGAGGAAGAGATAGTCATTCCCCTTGAGGGCGTCAAAGGTGAACCGGGGCCGCTTGGGATAGATTTCCGGGGGCAGGCAGGAGAGCATGCCTTCGGAAAATGCGGAAAAGAGCAGGGAGCTGGTCTGGACATCGGTGTTGAAGATGATGGAGCCGGCCACCCGGCCCCGGTTGTCGTAATAGGGGTAGGTGCTGTACTGGGAACTGGTGATGACGTCGGTGGACGTCCGGTAAAAGGAGGTCTTATTGAGGATGGGTTCCCCGGATTCCTGGCTTTTAAGGGTGGTG
>JAKSBM010000635.1 GCA_022361135.1 Desulfobacterales bacterium
GGCCCGGGTGGTCTGTTCATCATGTCCAAGGATACCCTGAATAAATGCAGGACCCACGCATGGACCCCGGCTGTGGCTCTGAGGGGCAGCGTGAAGGGAATGACCCCGGATGAGAAACTGCTGGATAATATTCAAAAGACGCGAAATCAATTGCTGGCCGACTATACCCGGCCCGAAATTGATCCGGAGATCCTCAACCAGATGAATCAATTCATGGCAGACAAAGGAGTTGATATTTCAATAATGCAGTAAGCAAGACCTTTAAAAACTTTTTAACAATCCAAATGGGAGGAAGAAATGAAAAAAAGACTTGTTATCCTGATGGTAGCCACTCTGGCCGTCGCCCTGACAGCCGGAAACGTAATGGCCAAAAAGCGGTGGCGCATCGCCGGTATCGCACCGGTTGACCATGCCAGTACCAAGATTCTAAAGGCCGCAGCCAAGGAGATCAACGGCAAGACCGACAACAAATACCGCCTCAAAGTCTATCCGGCCAGCCAGCTGGGGGACTATACCCTGGTACTCAACGAGGTGGCCCAGGGGGCCATTGAGCTGGCGGATATTTCCATCACCCCCCAGTTGGACAAGGCTTTGGGCATTGTATACATGCCCTGTCTCGCCTCCACCTATGACGACATAGACCGGGTCTATGCCAAAGGGTCCAACTTCTACACCCTCTATGAAGAATTGTTGGCCAAGCACAACATCAAGCTGCTGGGCCTTGATGTTCAGGGGTTTGCCGGTGTGGGCATGGTGAAAGAACCCAAAAATTATAAGGACATCGACCTGGCCAAGGACAGAATGATCCGGGTTCCGCCCATTGAAACCTGGAAAACCGTGGCCGAAGCACTGAATTATAAAACCGTTACCATCAACTGGGGGGATCTCTATCCCGCCATGCAGTCCGGCGTCTGCGATGGCTGGATCGCCGGCACCCCCTCCTGGAACTACATCGCCTTCAAGGATCTGCTCAACTACTATATCCCCTACAACACCACCGTGGATTCCACCGCTTACATCATGAGCATGGATAAATGGAATTCCCTGGGCGCGGAAGAACAGAAGGTCTTCCAGGATGCTTTCACCACAGCGGCGGCCAAAAGCCGTGAAAATGCAAGAAAAGATGATGCCGGCTATATCCAGAAAATGGCCGACAAGGGCATCACCATCATGAATCTCACCGAAGAAGAAACCCGTGCCATCGCCAAAAAAGTCCACGACAAGGTATGGCCCAAGCTGACCCAGACCCTGGGCAAGGATATCATGGACCGCCTTGACAAGGATATCCAGTAATTAATGATTTGTCCCGGCCCGGAAACTATACCTGGTTTCCGGCCGGGCTATTAAATCCTTAAGGGAGCAGAAAAATGCGCCAATCCACCAACAGCCAGGCAGCGACTATCTCGCCTGAATCAGGCCTGCCCCAAGAAAAAAAAGAGGATTCCGCCAGTCGAACAGAAGAACGGATACAGGCCGCTCTGGACAAGTACAATACCACCCTGGACGACTCACCCTTCTGGCAGAAATTCAAAAAATTCCACATTTTTTTCCTGGTCACCTCATCGGTTCTCATTACCACAGCCATCTGCATTGCATCGGCCATGCGATATTTTTTTAAACTGGATTTTTTCGGCCTTGAAGAATACGTCCTCATTGCCGCCTGTGTGCTTTATTTTGTGGGCGCTGCCCAGGGCAGTTTCGAGCGCTCCCATATTTCCGCAGATTTTATGGAAAGCTTCATGGCCAAAAGGGGGGGGCTGGGCAAACTGCTTTTTGTCCAGAAGACCATTGAGCTGGTCATGAGTTATATTTTCATCTACTGGGGATTTCTCATGATCCAATGGTGCTGGAACGCCTGGCCCGTTACCCCGGTATGGCGGATTCCTTTCCTCATCCCCGAATCCATTGTCTGTCTCTCTTTTATCATGATTGCGGTGTACACCACGGCACATTATGTACTGCTCATGAAAATTATCTTTGGTAAACAAGGAGGCGTATCATGATTGTTTTAGGAACCATAGGCATCCTTGTTGTTTTATTGATGATCGGTGTGCCCATTGTATTTACATTCGGGGCGGCAACCCTGTTCATCGCACTGGCAGGGGATTACAATATGGCCACCCTGCTGCCGGCAGGCTACAATAGGATGAACAACATGGTCCTGGTGGCCGTGCCGCTTTTCATCTATTCCGGTGCATTGATCCAGAAGGGCAATATTGCCGAGCCCCTCATCAGCATGGCAGAGATGATATTTAAAAAAGTGAGGGGCTCCATGGCCATTGTGGCCGTGGTGGCATCCGCCGCCTTCGGCTCCATCTCCGGATCGGCTGCGGCAACGCTTTCCTGCATGGGATCCATCCTTTTGCCCAAGATGTACAAGGACAGGTATCCCAGGGCCATAGCCAACGCTTTGGTCATCAATGCCTCTCCCCTGGGCCTTCTGATTCCGCCCTCTGCCGATTTGATCCTTTTTGCATGGATCGCCCAGCAGTCGGTTTTGGCATGTTTTCTGGCCACGGTGATCCCTGGACTTATCCTCATGACCCTGCTGATCATCGTCAGCCTGTTCATGCTCAAGAACAAAGATATAGCCCGTGATCCGGAATTGGAAAAGCCGTTAACCACGGAATTTGTCACCACCAGGGTGAAGACTGCAAGCCCGGCCATGACAATGCCCATCATTGTGCTTGGCGGCATTTACGGCGGCTTCGTCACCCCCACCGAGGCAGCCGGCCTCTCGGTTCTGGCCGCTGTCATCCTGGGGCGTTATGTGTACAAAGGGCTGGACACCGGCGCTTTCAAAGATGCCTCCGTGGAGTCCGCCGTGACCTCCGGCGTTTTCATGGTCATGCTTTTTGTTGTAATGATCATGAGTCGCCTTTTCGTTTTTGAAGATTTTTCCCAGATCACCTTGGATTTCCTCTACAGCGTATCGGAGAACAAATGGGTGGTGCTGTTCATGGTCAATCTGCTCATGATCATCATCGGCATGCTCATGGATGATGCCTCCGGCATCCTGATTTCCACTCCCATTCTTATCCCCGTGGTTCAAGAGCTGGGGATTTCCCCCATCCACTTTGCCGCCATCCAGGGGGTGAACCTGGGAATGGGCACCATTACACCGCCCACGGCACCGCTGCTCTATCTGGGTGCAAGGGTGGGCAAAACCCCGGTACCCAAAATGCTTAAACCCACATTTATCTACATCATATTTGCCTGGATACCCACCCTCATATTGACCACCGTATTCCCGCAGATTGCATTATTCCTTCCCGAATTCTTTCTCGGATAAAAGTTTTCGGATAAGGACGTAAAAAGGAGAGAATGATGAAAACAATGAAGGCCTTGGTCAAGGCTGAACCCAAGCCCGGACTGGTGCTCCAGGATGTACCGGTGCCTGAAATCGCCCACAATGAGGTGTTGATTAAGATTTTGAAGACAGCCATCTGCGGCACCGATGTCCATATTTACAATTGGGATGCCTGGTCCCAACAGACCATTCCTGTCCCCATGCATGTGGGCCATGAGTTCGTTGGGACCGTGGCTGCAGTGGGCTCCCATGTTACCGATTTCAAGCCCGGGGACCTCGTTTCCGGTGAAGGACATCTGGTCTGCGGCCACTGCCGGAACTGCCTGGCCGGCCGCCGCCACCTGTGCAAGAACACCAAGGGGGTGGGGGTAAATCGTCCGGGCGCCTTTGCCGAATACCTGGCCATCCCCGTTACAAACGTATGGGTTTGTAATCCTGAGATTCCCCTGGATGTCCTGGCCTGCTTTGATCCACTGGGCAATGCCACCCACACCGCCCTCTCCTTTGATGTGCTGGGGGAAGATGTCTTGATTACCGGAGCCGGTCCCATTGGATGCATGGCTGCGGCCATCGTTAAGCATGCCGGGGCGCGGTATGTGGTGGTGACCGACGTGAATCCGTATCGTCTGAAACTCGCCGAGAAAATGGGCGCTACCATCACACTCGATGTTTGCACAGAATCGATTGATGATGCACAAAAGAGCCTCGGCATGAAGGAAGGATTTGATGTGGGGCTTGAAATGTCCGGAAATCCAGATGCGCTCCGATCGATGCTGGAAAGCATGTGCCATGGCGGTAAAATAGCAATTCTCGGCCTTTTGCCGTCCGGCACTGATATCGATTGGGACCTTGTGGTATTTAACGGACTGACCCTAAAGGGCATCTATGGCCGGGAAATGTATGAAACCTGGTATAAGATGAC
>JAKSBM010000115.1 GCA_022361135.1 Desulfobacterales bacterium
ATTAATTTCTTAATTTTCGGCGAAATCGTAACTTTTATCTCCATCTCCGTTTAATTCTATATCTAATCCATTGGGAATGCCGGTCCTCATTTTTTGTGTGACATGTGAAATCAAATAACCCTTGGACTTCTGATTTTTAATATGTATCTTTAGACGATAGTAAGATGAAGTCCCGTTAAATTTCTTTTGTTTCGTCAGGGGATGGTTTAAAAAAAAACAAACAACATGTTAGTCTGCGTGTTAATCTCTATATGTGTTCTGTAAATCAGTGGGGGAAATGTCTCGGATGTTTTTTTGTGTAATTATATCTGGTTGGTAGTTGTCATGCAGTTGCTCGGATAAAAAAGTAAACGGGCTTTATGATCGTCGAAATCGCCGGGATAGAAACATGTTTACGTCTATGGAAAGGATAAAAGGTTTGGCTGTTCGTTAAAATCAATGGATTGGTTTGTTTATTTCTATATCATTGTGCAGCAAAGGAGGTGAAAATGGGAAAAAGATTTTTTTTAGGGGGCCTTTGTGTTCTTTCAATTGCAATTCTAATTACTGGATGTCGTACAATTAATCCTTCCACAGAACCGATGAATGTAGCTATGGAGGAATCCTCTGCACCTGCCGTGACGATTCCTTCATTTATTCCGAAGCCCTTCAACCTTTCATTGTTTCAATCAAAGATAGATACCTTTGTCATCGTTTTGGACGCATCTAATTCCATGGGTAAGCTGTACGGTGGCATTTCTAAATTCAAAATCGCCACGACTGTTGTGCAACGCCTGAATCGAACTTTACCTGAGTTGGGTCAGATCGCTGGGTTGAGGACCGTGGGGCACCACGATGAAATTTCCAGCAATTTGACGGAGATGTTTTACGGTATGGATGCATATCGCACCTCACACATGGATGCCGGATTGCAGAAGGTATATAAAACAGGCTCCTGGAGTCCCATGTCAACGGCCCTGGGGGCCCTGAAAAAAGATTTCCGAATATATGCCGAAAATAAAAATGCCGTTATTTTCATTACAGACGGGTTGAACATGAAGGGTACAATCAAAGCCGCCCACAGTTTAAAAAAGGCATATGGTGACAATATCTGTTTCTATCCCATTCTGATTGGAGATGCTCAGGAAGGGCGGGACCGAATGGAGGAAATCGCGAAAATCGGTGGGTGCGGCTTTATTTCTTCAGCGGTGGATATTCTGGGAAGCCAGGGGATGGCAGACTTTGTGGAAAATGTTTTCCTGGATAAAATTGCCATGGCCCAGGGGGACACGGATAAGGATGGGGTATTGGACAATGAAGACGAGTGCCCTGGAACACCCCTGGGGGCAAAGGTAACGCCCCATGGATGCTGGACCCTCAGTAATGTCCTTTTTGACTTTGATAAATATTTCATCAAAAAAGATGCCCAGCCGCTCTTGGAAGAAGTTGTGAATATCCTGGAGCAAAGCCCTGGGATGAAGGTTGAAATCCAGGGGCATACGGATAATATCGGTGGCTCCGATTATAATATTGCCCTGTCAAAGAAGCGTGCCCAGGCCGTGGTCGACTTTCTGGTTGAAAAGGGAATTGCTGAAGAGCGACTTTCCTCGGCAGGATTTGGCTACACCCAACCCATTGCCTTGAATGGGAACCCACACGGCCGTGCTTTGAATCGGCGGGTTGAGATTCATCCCCTGGACCAATAGGTCGCCAATGGCTGCGAATCAGACCGGTTAGTCCGATTGAGTCAAAGGGAATTGAATGCCCTGGGCATCCAATTCCCTTTTTTCATTTTAATGGCCCTGTGTGCTTGCACATACAAAACCGATTGTTTTTTTAATCTATTTTAAAAATCGTACCTTGGTACGATGTTTTATTTGGCCATGCCATGTAAGTAAAATCATTATCCAGAAAATGTTTCCAGGTTGTCTCTCTTTTAAATCGACTTTTCAGTCAGCCGGGAAACCCAATTGAATCGACTCATATGGGAGAACAGGTATCATGCAAATCGGTATTGTTAAATCCATTGAAGGATCAGGAAGGGTCACGGCGACCTCTGCGGATGGCCAGACAAGGGAATTGAAGCAGGGGGATGCGGTATATCTCGGAGAAATCCTGAATACGTCGGCTCAGGTTCAACTTGTTCTTGTTGATAACCAGGGCCAAGAGCTTTTGACATTGGGTGAAAACAATCAGGTGCTTGTTGATGAGAGTGTCACGACCCAACTGGCAGAAGGCGATACCGTCCTCAATGAAGTTGAAGCCCTCCAGGCCCAGTTGGAGCAGGGTGAAGAGATTCCCGATGAGGAGACTGCCGCCGGTGAGGAAGATCCCTTTGCCGGGGATCCCTTGGGTTTCCATGAAGGGGATCGAAGTGCCGGTGACGTGGATCCCAGACTGTTGGGCATTGAATCCAATGACGGTGCCCCGCCCCTTGAGGATGGCCCAGTAAATACCGTTGATACGCTCCCACCACCAGAGGAACCTTTTCCTCTATTTATAGTGGGGTCAAATCCGCCCGAGGGGCAGGATGGCGCTGATATTTATACAAATGATATTCCCGGTTCATTGACGCCGCATACCGTACCCGGAGTTGTGACTGCCGGGCAGATTGCAGGGCAGTCGGGGGATGATGCTTTGGTGGGTGATCCTGGAGGTACCAAGTCTGCTTTAGAACAAGACAGCGTCAATTTTATTATTTCTTTGGATGTATCTCACTCCATGGAAGGTAATATGTCGACCGTTAATACCAAAATTTCGGATATGATTTTTGAAGCAAAGGATCAAGTGCTTCAAAAT
>JAKSBM010000540.1 GCA_022361135.1 Desulfobacterales bacterium
CCCTGGTCATGGATTGTGTGGATGTGCATTTTAAAACACTCCAGGCCAAAACCTCACAATACTCGGGCAAGGCCCTGGCCACGGTCCAGGTGACGGGGTCTCCGTCGGTCTTCGGCATCCGACCCAATGCGGTTCCGGCCCGGTTGGTTGACGCCGCCGTGGAATCCCCCAACGGGGTAACCCTGGCACCCGATATAACCGATCCCGTCGGATTTAAAATTCTGGATGCGGCTGCGGAGGTTGGGGATCCCGATGCCTTGCCGTCCCTGGCCGAGGCCGAGATCATCATTGCCGGGGGACGGGGAATGAAGTCCAAGGAAAATTTTCAATTGCTTTTTGACTGTGCCCGGAAGCTGAAGGCGGCCGTGGGGGCCTCCCGGGTGGCCGTGGACAATGATTGGATATCCTATGCCCACCAGGTGGGCCAGACCGGGGAGAAGGTGAGCCCCACGGTGTACATTGCCTGTGGAATTTCCGGCTCCATCCAGCACTTTGCCGGCATGAAGACCGCCCGGATCATCATTGCCCTGAACACCGATGCCGATGCCGCCATCATGTCCCAGTGCGATTATGCCGTCCAGGGGGATCTCTTCGAAATTCTGCCGGAATTGAAGCAGCGCCTATGATCTCCCATGAAATGGCCCGGCAATTTCTTTCCGGCCTGGACAACAGCAATTTCCTGGCCATCTTTGATCAATATTCCGAAGGGGTGATGATCACCGATGCCCAGGGTGTCATTGTCTATTACAACCAGGCCATGTCCCGCATTGACGAACTGGAGCCCGGGGATGTGATTTCCAAGTCCATCCCCCAGGTCTATGACCTGGACCAGGATACCAGTATCATCCTGCGTTCCATGGCCGGGAAGGCCCCCATCATAGACCAGCCCATTTATTACCGGACCTGCATGGGCCGTTTTGCCAACACCATCCACAGCGTTTATCCCATCTGGGACAAGGAGACGCTGGCCGGTTGTATCTGTTTTGTCCGGGATTTCAATGCCCTCACCGAAACCCTTGCCGCCATGCGCACGGCGGAAAAACCTCCCCGCCTCCGGGATTCGGGCATCACCTTTGACTCCATCATCGGCCGGAACCCGGCCTTTCAACAGGCCCTGAATTCCGCCCGCATGGCCTCGGAAACCCCGTCTCCGGTCATGCTCTACGGTGAGACCGGAACGGGAAAGGAACTCTTTGCCCGGGCCATCCACAACCACAGCCCCCGCAGTGAGAAAAAATTCACCCCGGTGAATTGTGCGGCCATCCCGGAAAATCTTTTGGAGGGGATATTATTCGGCACCTCCAAGGGGGCCTTTACCGGGGCCATCAACAAGGCCGGCCTCTTTGAGCGGACCAGCCAGGGGACCATTTTCCTGGATGAGATCAATTCCATGCCCGTGGGCCTCCAGAGCAAGATCCTCCGCATTGTCCAGGAGGGCAAGGTGAGGCGGGTGGGGGCCCTGAAGGAGATCAAGTTTGACCTGAAAATCATCTCTTCGGTGAACCAGGATCCCCATGCCTCCATTGACGACGGCAGCCTGCGGTCGGATCTGTTCTACCGGCTGGGGGTGGTCTTCATCCACATTGTCCCCCTGCGCCGGCGTCTGGGGGATCTGCCTCTGTTGGTGAATCATTTCATTGCCAAGCACAATAAGACCTTGCACAAGGAGGTGGCCGGTGTGGATCCCGGGGTGATGGAGATGTTCCGGGCCTACCATTGGCCGGGCAATGTCCGGGAGCTGGAGCATGTCATCGAAGGGGCCATGAACATCATTGGAGACGAGGTCCACATCCGTGGTCCCCACCTCCAACACCATTTCACCCAGGGGCTGGAAAAAATGGGGGCCCGGGTTTCCGGGGCCGCTGTGCCCGAACCCCAGGCGCCGTCCCCGGCGTCGGGCAGCGGATTGATTCACCACAAACATGCCGGGGAAAAGCGCATGGTTTGCCAGTCCCTGACCCGGTTCCAGGGCAATATCACCCGGTCGGCCCGGGATTTGGGGATTTCCCGGCAATTGCTCTATTATAAGATGAAGAAGTTCGGACTTTCCCGGGGGGATTTTTTGGCTTCCGGGGAGTGATTGGGGGGGCTTCTGGGAAATCCCCTCCCCGGGCGGGGAGGGGATAAAAGGGGTTATTGGCTAATGTGAACCGGGGGATCCTGTTCCCGGCGGATGCCCATGGAGAGGCTCACCAACATGAGAACCATGAGCAGGGTAAAGGGCAGGCCCACGGTGATGGCCACGGCCTGGATGGCGCCCAGGGCGTCGGATCCGCCCCCCACCAGCAGGGCGGTGGCAATGAGACCCTCAAGTCCGGCCCAGAAGATCCGTTGGATCACCGGCGCATCAATCTTGCCGCCGGCGGTGATATTGTCCACCACCAGGGAGCCGGAGTCGGCCGAAGTCACAAAGAAGACCAGGACCAGGACAATACCGGCAAAGGAGGTAAGGCTGGTCAGGGGCAGGTTTTCCAGCATCTGGAACAGGGCCAGGGCCACGTCGCCCAATCCCTTTTCCGCCAGGCTGCCCACGCCGTTCTGGATCTGGAGGAGGGCATTGCCCCCAAAGGCCTGCATCCAGATCAGGGTGAGCAGGGTGGGGACCAGGAGTACGGCCACCATGAATTCACGGATGGTGCGTCCCTTGGAAATCCGGGCAATGAACATGCCCACAAAGGGGGCCCAGGAAATCCACCAGGCCCAATAGAATACGGTCCAGCCCTTGTAGAATTTGTCATCGGCCCGTCCTATCCAATTGCTCAGGGGGAAGATGCTTTCCATGTAAGCCAGCCCCGTGTCCACCAGGCCCGAGAAAAAGTGGAGCAGGGAACCGGTGAAGATGACAAAGAGCATGAGGGTGAGGGCCAGGGTCATGTTGATGTTACTCAATACCTTGATGCCCCCGTCCAGGCCCCGGACCACGGAGACAACGGCGGCCAGGGTCACCAGGCCGATGATCATGAGCTGGAGGCCAATGGTGTTTTCCATGCCAAAGATGAAGTGGAGGCCCGCTGCGGCCTGCTGGGCACCGAATCCCATGGAGGTGGCCAGGCCGAAGACCGTGGCAATGACGGAAATGATGTCCACCAGGTTGCCCATCCATCCCCAGGTTTTTTCCCCCAGCAGGGGATAGAAGGTGGAGCGGATGGTCAGGGGCAGTTTTCTATTAAAGGAAAAATAGCCCAGGGAAACCCCCACCACGGCATAGATGGCCCAGGGGTGGAGTCCCCAATGGAACATGGTGGCTCCCATGGCCGCCCTTGCAGCCTCCGGGCTTTTGGGGGAAATGTTCAAGGGGGTGCCCCACCAGTCCGTGTAATAGGCCACGGGTTCGGCAACGCTCCAGAACATGAGACCAATGCCCATGCCCGCGGCAAAGAGCATGGCAAACCAGGAGGGGGTGCTGAAATCGGGACGGCAGTCGGCGCCCCCCAGGCGGATTTTTCCCGCCGGCAGGAGGATGAGGGCCAGGCAATAGAGCACAAAAGCATTTCCGGCGATCATGAAGAACCAGTCAAAATTCTGGATGGTCCAGGATTTGGAGGCGTCAAATACCTTTTTGGCCTCCACCGGGTTCATGAGGGTCAGTAGGATAAAGACAATCACCAGGGCGGCTGACACAAAGAAAACCGGACCATGGATGTCCAGTCCCCATTTGCGGATATTGTCCTGTCCCAACTTGTAATCGGTCTCAAAACTGTCTTCCATTGAGCATTTCTCCCTTCGCTATGGGTTGTACCCGGATATGCCAGGGCCGCGGGGGGCGGGGGGAAGGCCCGGGCTCCAAAGGGGAACCCCTCCTTGCCCCGTCCCAGTGTTGCAAATGTTTTCCCCGGGGCGAACTTGACCTGTCCGGATGATATGATCCGGCCCGGAAAATCCGGACCGGGATGACTTCTCCTTATTTAACGGGTGGTGGGTCGGGCCCCGGCCGTTGCCGGGGCGGTTTCAGTGCAGGGCATATGAATCAAGAGGTGGCCAGGTCCAGGATTTCGGCAATGTCCTTCACCGGGATATTCTCCTGGGTCTCCTTGAGGCCGTCGTCCAGCATGGTGATGCAGAAGGGACAGGAGGCGGCCACGGCGCCGGCCCCGCTGTCCACCACCTGCCGGGCCCGGGTGGTGTTGATGCGCTGTCCCAGGGTTTCCTCCATGAACATGCGGGCCCCGCCGGCTCCGCAGCAGAAGGCCTTGTCCCGGTTCCGTTCCATTTCCACCAGGGGGGTGGTGCTGGCTGCGGAGAGCAATTCCCGGGGGGCCTGGTAAAGGTCGTTCCACCGGCCCAGGTAACAGGAATCGTGGAAGGTGATTTCCCCCAGGTCCCGGGGATTGACCTTTAATTTCCCCTCCTGGATCAGGGTGTGGAAATATTCCGTGTAATGGACCACCCTATAGTCGGCTCCGAACTCCGGGTATTCATTTTTCAGGGTGTTGTAGCAATGGGGGCAGCCCGTGAGGATGAGTTCGGGCCGGTATTGGTTGATGGTTTCCACATTCTGCTGGATCATCATCTGGCCCAGGTATTCGTTCCCGGCCCGCCGGGCCATGTCCCCGTTGCAGGCCTCCTCCGGTCCCAGGATGGCAAAGTCCACCCCGGCCCGCTTCAGCACCCGGGCCGTGGCCTGGGATATTTTTTTGCCCCGGTCGTCAAAGCTGCCGGCACATCCCACAAACCAGAGGACCTTGGCCTGGGGATGGTCCATCATCAGGGGCACATCCAAGCCCTTGGCCCAGTCGGCCCGGGTGTCGGCGGAAAATCCCCAGGGATTGGCCTGGTTTTCCATGTTGGTGAAGCTTTCCTGCATTTCCGGGGGAAAGGCCGCCTCCATGAGGACCTGGTGCTTGCGCATTTCCAGGATAAAATCCAGATGGGTGTTGTTCACCGGACAGATGTCTTCGCAGGAGCGGCAGCTGGTGCAGGCCCAGAGCTGATCCGGGGTGACGGGGCCTTCTTCCCCCACCAGGGGGCGGATGTCATCGGTTTCCTTGTCCAGGATGGGGGCGGACTGGTCCAAAAGGTCGACTTTCAAGTCATGGATGAGCTGCTTGGGGGATAGGGGCTTGTCCGTGTCCCAGGCCGGGCAGCGTTCTTCACACCGGCCGCATTCGGTACAGGCGTAAAGGTTGAGGACATTGTGCCAATTGAATTCCGAGGCCTTGCCCAAACCGAAGGTTTCCGCCTCTTCATCCTCAATGTCGGTTTTCACCATGGGTTTTGGGGTGTCCAGGGATTTGAAAAACACATTGGGGGCGGCGGCCAACAGGTGGAGGTGCTTGGACGAGGGGATGTAGACCAGAAAGCCCAGGATGGTGGCCATGTGGATGAAATAGAAAATTTCATATCCCATCTGGACCCCGGCCGGGGAGAGGCTCTGGATCTGGAAAACCGAAGCAAACAGGGCCGACACCGGAAAGGCCCCGGCATGGGAAAATCCCTTTTCCGGCAGGGCCAGGGTAAAGGCGTTGATGAAGTGAAAGGAAAGGACAATCACCGAGGTGAAGAGGATGATGAGGTTGGCATCCCTGCCTAGGGTGAGGTAGGGGGGCCGGAGGATCAGCCGCCGGTACAGGGCCACGGCAAATCCCACCAGAACCAGGAAGCCCAGGATGTCCGCCGTGAACAGATAGGCGCGGTATAGACCGGGCAGGGCATGGCCGGGGTGGAACCCCGGGATCACGCCCTGGATCATGAGCTCCAGGGAATGGGGCTGGATGGCCAGGAAACCGAAAAAAATCAGGGTGTGGGCCAATCCCGGCACGGGCTTCCGCCGGACGTTGCGCTGTCCCAGGACATCGGTGAACAGGACCTGAATCCGTTCCCCCAAACGGTCCACGGCCTTGGGGGCCTCCCCTTCCACCGCCATCATGATCCGGTACAACCGGATTGTCTGTTTTGCAAAATACCCAAAGGCGCCCACCAGGGCCAGGGCCATGACCACCGACTTCATCACTGGATAATTTTCCATGGATCTATCCTTCTCCCGCAATTACAACTCCGCTCCACGGCGGGTCACCCCGAATATGTCATGACAATTTGTTCCGGAACGTTTCATGTACCAATGCCAAGGAAAATTCCCCCTGCCACTCAACACATCGGCTGTCACAAATTGTCCCCCCCCGGGGGAAATGCCTTCACCTGATCTGCTGCGTTGCGGAACAGCTTGCGGTAAACGATTACAGCTGCGCATTCCGCACCTTGCACCCCAGGCAAATCCATTTCGTGAAAAATCCGGGTTCTCGTCTATCGCTTATTTAAAGATCCCGACCCCCAACGGGGTCGGGATCCGGTGTTACGAAAGCTTCTCGGTCAGCTTGGGAATCACTTCAAACAGATCCCCCACAATCCCGTAATCGCACTTGGCAAAGATGGGAGCATCCTTGTCCTCGTTCACGGCCACGATGACCTTGGAGGTCTTCATGCCGGCAAAATGCTGCACCGCGCCGGAGACACCGC
>JAKSBM010000352.1 GCA_022361135.1 Desulfobacterales bacterium
GCGGTGGAGCCTTCCAGGGCCCTGTACACCGCCATGCGTTGGGGGGTGACCTTTAATCCATTTGATTTGCATTGTTCAATGAATCCTTCCATGCTGCCTCTCCTTCTTATTTCGTTTTTTGTAGTAAATAAGATTTAATCCTATTTGTCAAATGGAAACGAAATTTTTTTTCGGCGCTTCCCCGGGGCTGCCGGCGGTGTGGGGATTCCTCCGGGAAAATATTGGGGGTATGTCAAAGATGGCTGCTGCTTGATCTCCATGGGGCTTCCAC
This sequence comes from Desulfobacterales bacterium, assembly GCA_022361135.1. Next base: position 272 of record JAKSBM010000352.1, read on the forward strand.
CATGGTGTTTTTTTACGCCCTTTGGACTGGATGAACGCCATGTTTTAGACACAAGATAAATCCGGGTCGAAATCGCAAAATGGGGGAGTTCCCATGTGAGTTCGAAGTTCTGATCCATGTGGAAAAAAGAAAATGAAACTGCTATGATGTCGTGACGTTAGTTATACGCATACCTAGTAATCTTGTCAAAGTGCTTTTTCCCGGTATTCATCGGGGGAGGATTCATGAAGTTTAAGTTGGTCATTTGGGGAATCGTCTTTTTGGGTTTTGCATTCTGGATCCATCCCGGTGTTGTCCCCGCCCGGGAAAATCCTGAAATTTCATCCTTGAAAATCCAGGCCGCCCGGGGGGATACCCGGGCCATGTGTGATCTGGCCAAGGCCTATTACCACGGACGGGGGGTATTAAAGGATCCCCTCCGGGCCCGGTGCTGGGTGGAGCGGGCCCATGGGGCGGGTTCTCCAAAGGCCCAGCGTCTCTGGGACCGATGGGAATTGTGGCAATATGCCGGGGATTGTAACGCACTCCTGGATGGCCCTGCCCTGCCCCAGCCCCGGGAGGGGGAACAATTTCGCGAGCCCGTCTCGGGAATGGTTTTTGTCTGGGTTCCCGGCGGTTGTTTTAAAATGGGGTGTCCCCTTGACCCGGGGGACTGCGAGGCGGATGAACTGCCCGTTCACAAGGTCTGTTTGGACGGATTCTGGATGGGGGAAACCGAGGTGACCCAGGCCCAGTGGGAAGCCTTGACCGGCAAACGGCCCTCGCGGTTTCGCTCCCGCCCGGATCATCCGGTGGAGCAGGTTTCATACCAGGATATTCAGGATTTGATCCAGATTTTGAATGGCCGGACCCGGCATCGATTTTTCCTACCCACCGAAGCCCAATGGGAGTATGCCGCCCGGGACCTGGGCCGGGGGGAGGTATATCCCTGGGGGGAGGAGGCCTATATGGCTCCGGCCAATTGCGGGACCTGCGATGCCTTTCAATTCCGGGGGCGAACGGCGCCGGTGGCCAGTTTTTATCCCAATGCTCTGGGCCTCTACGACATGGGGGGCAATGTGGCGGAATGGTGTCGGGACGGCTACCTTGAATCGGCATATGGGAAACATCGCCGGAATAATCCCTGGGTACGCCGGGGGCGGGAGCGGGTGGTTCGTGGGGGAAGCTGGGCCGACAATGCAGAGGCCCTTCGTTCCACCCGACGGGATCAATTGTTGCCGGCCATGAAATCCGATCGGGTGGGCTTTCGCCTGGTCCTTGAACGAAAATAGCGGGCAAGGAAGAGAGGACTGAAATCATGTGGATTCTGAAACGATGTTGGCTGCTCCTTGCGATGGTGGGGATGGCCTTTCCCGGGATGGCCATGGCGGCCGCCCCATTGGACATCGCAGTGGTCATGGATGGGGAAAATTCAAGGCGGCGGGAGTTTTCCCGCCTTTTGGAGGAAGAGGTCAATGCCCTGCTGGGCAGTAAACATACGGTTCGTATCACCAAGGCCCTGGGACAATGGTCCGTTTCCGGGGTGGAGGCGGCCTATGCCCGGGTACACCAGGATCCGGAGATCGATTTCATTGTGGCCGCCGGCCCCATTGCCGGGGCCGTGGCCGCGGGAAAACAGCCCCATCTAAAACCGGTGATCGCCGTGGGGCTCATTGATCCCGAGGTCCAGGGATTGCCCCCGGTGACCGCGGGGTCCTCCGGGGTGGAGAATCTCACCTATGTCCTGGGAAAGCAATCCATCGTGGGGGAATTGCGGCAATTTCAGTCCCTGGTGCCCTTCCGGCGGTTGGGATTTGTCTTCCAAAAGGAATGGTTGAAGACGGTGAGCCCGGATGGAAAGCGGGAAATCGACGCCTTTCTCCAAGAGTTCAACATTACCAAGATTGATATTCCCGTGGAGGGGGACATCCAGGCGGTCTGGCCCTATCTTGACCAGGTGGATGCCCTTTATATCAGTTATCTGGGACGGCTTGACGGGGTGGAGAAGGCCCGGTTGGTCCAGGGCCTTAATCGTGAACGTATTCCCACCTTTGGGGACGGCATCGGAGATGCCCGGAAGGGGATGCTGGCGGCCATGGCCCCGGAAGACATTCTGGATCGCCTGGTGCGGCGCATCAGCCTCCACATCGAAGCGGCATTGGATGGGAAAAAACTCGCCCAATTGCCCGTATACATGGATATTGAAAATCAATTGACCCTGAACATGGAAACCGCGGCCCGCATCGGGGTAACGCCCAAGTTCAGCATCCTGGCCCGGGCCGATCTCATCCATGAAAATTACCTGCACACCGATCGGATCATTGATTTGAAGGAAACCCTGGACCTGGCCCTGTCTTCCAACCTGGATCTGGCCCTCTCCCGGTTGAGCCTTGAAACGGCCCAGGCCGATTTGGCCGCTTCCAAGGCCGCCTATCGGCCCACCCTGACGGCCCAACTCAACGGAGTGGTGGTGGATCAGGACCGGGCGGAAAAATCCAATGGCAGCCAGGCGGAAACCACCACCACGGGGAGCCTGGTGGCCAATCAGCTCATCCATGAACCCCAGGCCTTCCATGCCCTCGGGTCCCGGAAAGAGGCGTTGGGGGCGGCAGAATTTACCCTGGATGATGCCCGGTTGGATACCTTGCTCACCGCCATTGAAGCCTATTTCCAAGTTTTGAAGGCCAAAACCACCCGGAAGATCCGCCACGATAATCTGAACCTCATCCAGGAGAACCTGGACATTGCCCAGCGGCGGGAAAAGGCCGGTTATTCGGGGCGTTCCGATGTCCTTCGCTGGAAGAGTGACCGGGCCAGTGGTCGGTCCGACCTATTGTCGGCCCGGCAGGCGGTGATTCTGGCCAAGGCGGAATTGAACCGGGTGTTGAACCGGCCCCAGGGGGAGGTGTTCCGCATCAAGGATGTTTCCTTGGAGAGTCGGATTTTTGCGGCATATTCAAGGGATGGTGTGGAAGCGTACATCGAGGACCAGAAAAGTCTGGATCGATTTACCCGGTTTTTTGTGGACCAATGCATTGAAAATTCCGTGGCCCTGAAGTCCCTTGAAAAACAAGGGCAGGCATTGGCCCGGACACTTCGTGGGCTTAAACAGAAACGGTTTGTGCCCCAGGTGACCCTTCGGGGAACGGCCAGTGCCGTCCTTTCCCGGGAGGGGGCGGGCAGCAATGTTCCCGGGGTGAATCCGGTGGATGATCCCTGGGATCTGGGGCTTTATTTGGAATTGCCCTTTTACAGCGGTGGGGCCACCGATGTGGACATCCGCAAAACCCGGATCCAGATGGCGGAATTGGATACCCGGTACCGCCGCCAGGCCATGGCCGTGGAGAAAAATGCCCGGGATGCCCTGTCCCAGGTCATGGTGCGGTTTTTTGCCCTGGAATCCTCCCGCAGGGCGGCCCGGTATGCCCGGGAAGGGTTGGCGTTGGTCCGGGAATCCTATGCCAATGGTAAGGTGTCTGTGGTGGATCTGGCCGATGCACAGAACAAGTCATTGACCAGTGATTTAACGGCCCTGGATTCCACCTATGATTATTTGATCAGCCTGTTTCGCCTGGAGCGGGTTTATGGATATTACAATCTGATGCTGCCCCTGGACAGTCCCCACCGGATTGTCCATCGATTCCATGCGTGGGTGGGACAGAATAAAAATTCGGAAAAACGGGGGCAGAATCAATGATGTGTGGGAGGAAATGGATGAAAAAATGGATGTGGATGGGGGCCGTGCTGGGCCTTTTATGGGGCTGTGCCGAGGCGCCGGTACAGGAGGAACTGATTCGCCCGGTGCGGTACGAACAGGTCTTTCGGGTATTGGATGAAAAGGTCCGGACCTTTTCCGGGGTCTCCGAATCCGGCCGCGAGGTGGCCATGAGTTTCCGCATTTCCGGTGTGATCCAGAAAATCCACGTGGTGGTGGGCCAGCGGTTGAAACCCGGGGATGTGGTGGCCCGGGTGGACAATGCCGAGGCGGTTCTGGACCATGAAAAAGCCCTGGCCGCAGAGAAGAATGCCAAGGTCCAGGTGGAAACGGCCAAGTCCAATTTGGAGCGGGTCCGGGGCCTCTATGAAAGTGACACCGTCCCCTTGAGTGAATATGAAGAAGCCCGGAACAAGTATGCGGCTGCCCGGTCCGAGTATTCCGCCTCCCGGAAAAATACGGCCCTGAAGAAGCGGGAACTGACCTATTACACCCTTTATGCCCCCATGGCCGGGATTGTGGTCTCCAAGGATGTGAATGAGAATGAGGTGGTGGCCTCGGGTACCCAGGTTGTGAAGTTGAGTTCGGAAAAGGATATCCGGGTCTCGGTGGGGGTGCCGGAAAAATACATTGCCCATGTCCAGACCCGGTCCGGGGTTTCGGTGACATTTTCCAGTCTGCCCGGACGGCTTTTCCGGGGGGTGGTCACGGAAATTTCCTATGCCGGTGGAACCGCCTCCACCTACCCGGTCACCGTGGCGTTGAATCCTGAAAACGGGCTCATCCGCCCGGGCATGCCAGCCAGTGTCTCCTTTGCCTTTGGCCAGGGGGAGAACAGGGGGTATTTCATTGTTCCGCCCAACGCCGTGGGGGAGGATACCCAGGGAAACTTCGTCTTTGTGGTCTCCCCGGGGGCGGGGACGGATCTGGGGGTGGTGGCCCGGAAGGAGGTCACCGTGGGAAAATTGACGGACAAGGGATTCCAAATTATCTCCGGCTTGGCCGAGGGGGACCGTGTGATTACCTCGGGTGTGACCAAGATGGTACCGGGAAAAAGGGTTAAATTCATCAATTAAAAAAGGGCGGATCATGACGGCGTTTTCCATTAAAAATAATGTGTTGACCTTATCCATGGTTGTGGTCCTGGTCATTCTGGGAATCAGCGGGTTTCAGAAAATGCCCCGGGATTCCATGCCCCCGTTTACGGTGCGGTTTTCCAATGTGGTCACCAGTTTTCCCGGAGCCAGCCCCGAACGGGTGGAAATGCTCATCACGGATAAGATTGAAAAGCAGCTCCAGCAGATTTCCGAATTGAAAAAGGTGGAAAGTGAGTCCCGGACCGGGATTTCCGTGATCACCATTGAGATCAAGGAAGAATACGATGAGATGCAGCCCATCTACGACAAGATTCGACGGAAGGTGGAGGAGATCCAATCCAGCCTGCCCCAGGGGTCGGTGGTGACCATCCAGGATGAGGATCTGGTGGATATCTACGGGATCATTTACAGCATCACAGCCGATGGGTATACCCCGGCGGAACTTCTGGACATTGCCGAGGACGTCCGGGATGAAATCATGAAATTGCCCAATGCGGCCAAGGTCTCCATTGTGGGGGAACAGGTGGAGCAGATTTTCATTGATTACGACAATGCCAAATTTGCGGAATTGGGACTGACCCAGTCCAAGATTCAATCCATTTTATCCCAGACCAATATCATTTTCCCGGGCGGGGACATGAAGATCGGCAACGAACGGATCATCCTGGAGCCCACGGGCAATTATGAAACCCTGGCCGATCTCAAGCAGACCATTGTGTCCGGGGACGGCAGCTCCGACATTGTTTACCTGGGGGATGTGGCCCATATCTATAGGGGGTATAAATCCCCGGCCGAAAGCATTGTGAAAATCAATGGGGTGCCAGGGGTTTCCCTGGGCATCGCCCTGAAAAAGGGGGGGAACATCGTGGCCCTGGGGCATGAAGTGGATGCACTGATCCGTTATTTTGAAACCATTTACCCCTATGGGATTGAATTCACCCGCTCCGCTTCCCAGGATCATTTTGTGGATAAATCGGTGCGGGATTTTGTGAACAACCTCTTCCAGAGTGTGGGGGTGGTGTTGGCGGTGATGTTTATTTTCCTGGGGATGCGAACCGGTGTGGTGGTGGCCTGCCTGATCCCGGCCACCATTGTGACCACCCTTTTGCTCATGTCCGGGGGCGGGGTGGGGTTGAACCAGATTTCCCTGGCGGCTTTGATCATGGCCCTGGGCATGCTGGTGGACAATGCCATTGTCATGGCCGAGTCCATCATGGTGAAGATGGAAAAGGGAGAAACCGCATATGACGCCGCCATTTCATCGGCGGGTGAATTGCGGATTCCTTTGTTGATTTCCTCCCTGACCACCTCGGCCGCCTTTCTGCCCTTTTACCTGGCCCAGTCCACCATGGGAGAGATTGTGGGGGAAATCTTCCTGGTCATTACCTTTTCTCTCTTGTCCTCCTGGGTATTTGCTTTGACATTGATTCCCCTGCTGGCCATTTATTTTATCAAGGTGAAGCCCGGTCTGGAGAAAACGCCTGGGATATTTGACCGGTTATCCCGGATTTACGGACGGTTTCTATTGTGGAACCTCCGGCGTCCCTGGCCGGTGCTCCTATTCATTGCCGGGGCCTTTGCCCTCTCCATTTATGGGCTGGGCTTTATTCCCAAGGTCTTCATGCCCGATTCAGAACGCTTTCTGGTTACGGCCAATTTTGAACTGCCCATTGGCACGGACATCCAGCGCACCGAAGCCGTGATCCAGGGGGTGGGGGATTATCTGGATGACCATTTCCTCGTGAATGGGGAACGGAGGGAAGGGGTGGTGGATTACACTGCCTATATCGGGGAAGGGGCCCCCAAGTATGATTTGGGGTATACCGCCCCGGAAAAGACCACCTATACGGCCCATGTTTTGATTAATACCACTTCGGATGCAGCCAATGCCCAGGTCATTGCCGGACTGGATGAATATTGTTTTGAAACCTATCCCGATCTTACCCCCACCATTTCCCGGTTAAAGACCGGAGGAGGCAACGCCCAGGATGTGGCGGTGCGGATTTCCGGGGATGATCCCAGGCGTTTGTTTGAATTGTCCGAACAGGTCAAGACCAAGCTCCGGGAGATTTCCGGAACCAAAAACGTCATGGACGATTGGGGGATGAAAACCAAGAAGATCATTGTGGACATCCAACCGGAACGGGCCCAGCGGGCCGGGGTGACCAACCAGGACATTGCCGTATCCATGGACACCTACCTGGCCGGCAGGGAAACCGGTCGGTTCCGGGAGGGGGACAAGTCCATCCCCATCATCATGACCAACCAGAGTTCCCGGGCCCTGAGCATTGAAGGGTTGGAGGGGATGAATGTCCATTCCCAGCAACAGGGGGGCGCCGTGCCCCTGTCCCAGATTGCCGACCTGGATGTGGTCTGGCAGTCCACAAAGATCAAGCGGCGGCAGCAATATCGGACCATTACGGCCAGTTCCGGGCTTCAGACCGGTTATACGGCTGCGGCCATCACCCAGGAGATTACCCCCTGGCTGGAGGTGGAAAGTAAAAAATGGGGCACCGGGTATACCTGGGAATTGGGTGGGGAGGCCGAAAACAGTGCCGAGGGCATGGGCTCGGTGATGGTGAATCTACCCATGGCCTTTTTCATCATTACCCTGTTGCTCATTGGGCAGTTCAACTCATTGAAAAAGCCGGTAATTGTTTTGCTCACCATTCCCCTGGGCCTCATCGGGGTGGTGGCCGGGCTTCTGGTGGCCGGGTCCTATTTTGGTTTTTTTGCCTTTCTGGGATTGATTTCCCTGGCCGGGATCATCATCAACAATGCCATTGTTCTCCTGGACCGGATTCAGATTGATCTGGACTTTTTCAACCGCCCCCCCCAGGAGGCCATCCTTGCGGCTTCCCAGGAACGCTTCCGCCCCATCATGCTCACCACGGCCACCACGGTGTGCGGCCTGATCCCCCTCTGGGTGGGGGGCGGCATCATGTTCGAGCCCCTGGCCGTGGGGATTCTCTTCGGCCTTCTCTTTGCCACGGTGATCACCCTTTTGTTTGTACCGGTGATGTACCGGCTCCTCTTTGGGGTGGGGTATGGGGATTTTTCAGGTCAGTGGGCGCCCAAGGATTAAGCTTCCGCCTCCAGGCATTCATTGGTGTGGCTGCATTCGCAGTCGGGTAAGGAGATCCCGTTGCCGTTGAGGGGGGTGTATTCCGGGAGAATCTGGCAGAGTTTCTTCCGGATGGGGTCGCTTTCCTGGGATTGGGCGATGCGACAAAGGTCGTTGAGGGAGGTTTGCAGGGCCTTTAAATCGTTGGCCTTTCCCCGGAGTACCATGATCTTATGGTGGTTTGTGGGGACAATACCCTCACCTTCGGTGATGAGTTCTTCGTAGAGTTTTTCCCCGGGTCTCAGGCCGATGTATTCGATGTCGATGTCCACCCCGGGCTCCAGGCCGGACAATTTGATAAAGTCCCGGGCCAGGGCGTCTATTTTCACGGGTTCCCCCATGTCCAGAATGAAAATTTCCCCCCCCTCCCCCATGGCGCCGGCTTGGAGAATGAGCTGGGCTGCCTCGGGGATGGTCATGAAATACCGGGTCATATTCCTGTGGGTCACGGTGACGGGTCCCCCCACTTTAATTTGTTTTTTGAACAGGGGTAACACACTGCCGGCACTGCCCACCACATTGCCGAAGCGGACGGCCATGAACCGGGTGGATGTATTCCCCATGTGATTGCGGTTGAGGACCAGGAGTTCGGCAATGCGCTTGGTGGCCCCCATGACATTGGTGGGGCGCACGGCCTTGTCCGTGGAAACCAGGACAAAGCGTTTCACCTGGTGGCGCACGGCCGTGGCCACCAGGTTCTGGGTACCGATGATATTATTTTTCACGGCCTTCCAAGGGTGGCCTTCCATCATGGGAACATGTTTGTAGGCGGCGGCGTGGAGGACCACATCCGGGGTGTGGGTTTTGAACACGGCTTCGATTTGATCCGGGTATTGGATGTCCGCCAGCACCGGGGTGATGGGAAGACCGGGAAATAGGTGGCGGAGTTCCATGTCGATTTCATAGAGGGGGGTTTCGGCCCGGTCGAATAAGATCAGCTGCCTGGGGGCAAATCGGCAGATCTGTCGGCAGAGTTCCGATCCGATGGAGCCACCGGCACCGGTGACCAGGACCCGGCTGCTGGTGAATTGGGATTGGATCAGGGCTTCGTCCAGCCGGATGTGATCCCGTCCCAAAAGGTCATTGTAGGATACCTCCCTGAGGGTCTGGATGGAGACGTCACCGGATATGATTTCCCCCATGCCCGGGATGGTTTTATAGGGCAGCTTGGATGCCTTGCAATGGTTGATGATCCGGCGCATCTGTTTGGAGGTGGCCGAAGATATGGCAATGATGATTTCATCGGCCCCGGTGGTCCGGGTCAGATCGTGGAGGGAATCCACACTGCCCAGGACGGTTTTCCCGTGGATGCTTTTGCCCTTTTTTCCGGGGTGGTCGTCCACAAATCCCAGGACCTGATAGGAGAGTTGGGGATTGTCCTGGATTTCACGGTAGATTTTTTCTCCACTTTTACCCGCCCCCACGATGAGGAGGCGTTTTTTGACGGGAAAGGGGGAAACCTGGCTGCCGGTTCTGAGCATGGGCAGTATTAACTCCATCCACACCTTAAAACGACCTTCATAGTAAATACGGATAAAAATACGGAAACCGGCCACCATCAGGAGGGTCAGAATCCAGTCAATGACAAATACCGAACGGGACAAGCCCTCAAACCGGTTGAGAAAAAGGAGGAAGAGGACCAGGAGCATGGAGCTCACGGAACAGGCTTTGATCACGTTGAAAAGATCTGTAATGCTTGTGAATCGCCACATTCCCTTGTAAAGCTTAAACAATGTAAATGCCGTGATTTTAACCAGGAGTACCAGGGCTATGGTCTGGTTGAAGCCAATGAACATCCCATTGGTTATTTCAAAATCAAACCGGATGAGATAGGCGAGATAATAGGCCGATAAAATGGTTAAAACATCTGCGGCAAGGACGATGGAAAGGCTTGAATAGGATTTTACGTACTGGATCATGGGGGCTCGGTTTATCCTGTTCCAGGTTAATGTTTGTGGGTTAGGGACCGCACCTTTGCGGAGAGGATACAAAACCCGAAAAAACAGAAGACTAAAAAGATTAAACTCAACCGGGGATGGGAATGGATTGACACCAATGTGGCTCCAATCCCCAATTGAACCAGGCAATACCCAAGGCTGACCTTCCAATGGGGGATCCCCCATTCATTGGAAAGAAGCTGGTAAAGATGACGCCTGTGGGCAGCGGTGAGATTCTCTCCATCCCAGGCCCGAACAGCCAAGGTTGAGAGGCCGTCGGCATAAAAGGGAAGGATCATCCCGCAGCAAGTGATTAAGTCCATGGCGTTTTTGGAAATAAAGAGGCTCAGTCCGGCAAAGGCGAATCCCAGTAGAATGCTACCCACATCGCCCATGAAGGTCCGGGCCCTGGGGACGTTAAAGGGTAGAAAGCCCAAGCAGGCCGTGGCCATGACTCCGGAGAAAACTACATATTCAAAGGCGATCCCATTCACCATAGCAAAAATGGCCAGAAAAGCAAATCCAACCATGCCGGTCCCCGCGGCAATGCCGTTGATCCCGTCCATGAAATTGTAAATATTGCAGCTGCCCACCATGAAAACGGCCAGGGGAAGGATGAGAATGATTCCCAGTGTCCATGGCATTTGGGGAAGGGACCATATGGATATCAGGGCCAGGATAAACTGAAGGATTAAGCGCAGCCGGGGAGGAATTTCTGAGCGGTCTCCCCAGAGGCTGACGATGGACAATGCGGCCATGGGCATCCAGAATCCCGGGGGGATATCCAGGTAAAATCCGGCGGCAACAAAGGCCATCAAAATACCCACGCCTCCACCCCGGGGGGTGGGGGCGGTGTGGGAACTCCGGGCATTGGGACGGTCCACCAGCCCGGCCATGGGGGCCCAATGGGGGGTGAAAAAGGCACCCAGGCCGCCCAGGAGCAAACTTGTGATTAAAATAACAGCGGGGACATACATATTCAGCTCTCAGCAGGGTAAGGGATTAGGGAAATTTAAAAGATGCTGTCCAATGACTCCCCGGGGATGAACCCCGTGGACAACATCCGGCTGTTGTCGAAAATTAAATCGTTTTTTAATTTGTCATGGCAGGCATGCCACCAGTCCTTCTGGTGGGGGAAGATGGCACCGGCCAACCGGGTCAGGGCCTTCACGCCTTCCAGGGGGATGTCCAGCGTGGGGCGCAGGGGATACCTGTTACTGGATTTAAACCGTTGGATAATGGTTCCAAAGGTATAGGGCTCCATGTCACAGACATTCATGACCCGGGATACCTTCTTATTTTCGCATTCCACGAGGTGGCGGACCAGTCCCGTTAAATTGGGGCGGGCCAGGGCGGAGAGTTTCTGATTTCCCCGGCCGAATCGCAGGTAGGTGAATTTTCCCGGAGAAAGGACCCGGCGATCCAGGTTTAGACTGAAGTTCACATCATATACCGGGGCCAGCCTGAGGATGTCCAATTGTTTGAGGATTCCCTTTTCGGCCCATTGGTTGAGACGGATTTCCGCATTCCGTTTACTCGTTGCATAATCGCTGGACGGTTTACAGGGGGAGGATTCTCCTATTCTGCCCTGGATGGATTCCCCGTACACGGAGATGGAGGAAAGAAATATAAAGTGGACCTTTGGGTGATGGAATGCTGCCCGTTGGGCCAGATGTTCCGTGGCCTGGCAATTGACGGTCATATAGTGTTCCGGGGTGATTTTTCCCACCTTTTGATGGGCAATGCCGGCACAGTGAATGATGGTGTCAATGGGGCGGGATTGGAGCAGTGCTTCAACGGCCCCATGGTCTGTGATGTCCAAGGGATGGATCTGTTCATGGGAAAGGGCCTTGACCGGGGTCTGGTCCACTGCGGTGACATTGTGTGATGGGGACAATTCCCTCACCAATGCCCTGCCGATGAAGCCCTTGCCGCCTGTGATCAGAATATGTTTTTCCATGGAATTCCCCTTCCGCCTGATTGTGGGGCCGCTGTGTACTTAAATAAAATGGGTGCGGATAAAGCTGTTCATTTCTTCGTAGGGAATTTGTTCCACCCGGGCCCTGCCCAATGCTTCAAGGAAAACAAAAAAGACGGTTTCACCTTGTTTCTTTTTGTCCTGGCGTGCTGCATCCACCAAGGGCTGGGCATCCAGATCCAATTGGGTGGGCAGCCCTAATTTTTCCAAGAGGGTCTCAATGCGATCCACCTCTTTTGCCTTTAGCAATCCCCGTTTCCGGGAGAAATGGGCCGCCGCCATCATTCCCAGGGAAACCGCTTTGCCGTGGCCGTCCTGGCGACATTTTTCAATGGCATGGCCAATGGTGTGACCAAAGTTCAGCTTCCGCCGCTCCCCGGCTTCGGTTTCATCGGCCTGGACCACGGCGGATTTAATGGCCACGGAATCGGCCACCAGCCGGGAAATGACCTCGGGTTCAAGGGCCCGGGCCCCGTCTGCATGGTCCTCCAGGTATTCCAAAAGGGCCTTGTCCTGGATCAGGCCGTGTTTGGCGATTTCGGCCAGGCCATTGGATATTTCTTCCCGGGGCAGGGTTTTGAGCATCGCGGGATCGCAGATGACGAACTCCGGCTGGGTAAAGGTGCCCACCATATTTTTATAGGCATCCAGATTCACCCCGTTTTTTCCCCCTACACTGGCATCCACCTGGGAGAGCAGGGTGGTGGAAACAAAACCAAACCGGAGGCCCCGCATGAACAGGGAGGCGGCAAACCCGGCCACATCACAGACAATGCCCCCGCCGATGGCCAGGACAAACCAGGAACGGTCACAGCCCAGTTCAATGAGTTGCCTGAGGATGGATTCCACCGTTGCCAGGGTCTTATTTTTTTCCCCCAGTCCCATGGTGATCACCGGTGCCTCTGGAAAGGCGTGGCCGTATAGGCGATGGATGTTTTCGTCGGTGATGATCACCCGGGGGCCCGGGGGCATGTATGCGTCCACACGGGTCCAGTCTTCCCCCACCCGGATGGTGGAGTCCCCCAGCCGTCCCCGGACCTTAAATGTTTTCATTTTGGGAACCCACAATTTGTCGCACCGCATTCATCTTTTCCACCACCCGTTTGAATTGATCCGGGTAAAGGGATTGGGGGCCGTCACTCAGGGCCTGATCCGGATCATGGTGGACCTCAATCATGACTCCGTCGCAGCCCATGGCTGCCGCGGCATAGGCCAGGGAGGGGACCTGTTCACGGACCCCGCAGGCATGGCTGGGGTCCAGGATCACGGGCAGATGGCTCTTTGCCCGCACCGCAGGAATGACGGACATATCCAAGGTGTTCCGGCTGTGGCGCACAAAGGTGCGGATCCCCCGTTCGCACAGGATGACATTGGGATTTCCCTCTTCCATGATGTATTCCGCGGCCATGAGCCATTCCTCCAGCAGGGCGGACATGCCCCGCTTCAGGATCACGGGCCTGGTGGATCGCCCGGCCCGTTTCAGCAGACTGAAATTCTGCATATTCCGGGTTCCGATCTGAACCACATCGGCGTAGGATTCCACCATGTCAAAGGTGTCGGTGTCCATGACCTCGGTCACAAAGGGAAGGCCGGTGGCCTCCCGGGCCTGGGCCAGGAATTCCAATCCCTTTTCCCCGAGTCCCTGGAATGAATAGGGGGATGTCCGGGGTTTAAAGGCACCGCCCCGGAGCATTGTGGCGCCTGCATGTTTTACGGAGTCTGCAATGGTTAAGATCTGTTCCCGGCTTTCAACGGCACAGGGGCCGGCAATCACCGGCATGGAACCATCACCAAAAACAGCATTTCCCACGTGGATGCGGGTATTCTCCTGCTGGAACTCCCGGCTGACCAGTTGATGGTCTTTTGTCACCGGAATTACCTCCTTTACACCCCACACCCTTCCGGAAAAAAAGAGGCCCCCATGGGCATCGAATCGATGAGCTCCCATGGAGACATTTCCATTCCCGGGCCTTGGCCGGGGTTGATAGCGTATTCAAAGGCAGTTGTCATAACCGCCTGTATTTTTTCTTCAGTTACGGATTTACTGAAATGCGTAACCTGGTTAAATTTCTCCATAAGGGTTTTATCAGCATTCAGTTCTTTGGGCAATAAAAAAGGCTTGGCCCCGTGGCCGGGAAATGATAAGAGCATTTCTAATACTGAATTGCATTTCCCCATGGAACCGGGATGAATCCCCTTCAACCAGGACGGTTGGTATGGAAAAAAAGATACGTGTGATCATTGCCGATGATCAGGCCATATTCAGTGAAGGGCTCAAAAGCCTGCTGGATGCCAAGGATAATATCGAAGTGGTGGCCATGGCTTTCAATGGACGTGAGGCTGTGGAAAAAGCCGCCCGCCATTTCCCCGACGTGGTCATCATGGACATTCTCATGCCCGACCTCAACGGCGTGGAGGCCACGGAAAATATCGTTAAAAACACACCGGGGGTCCGGGTGATTGCCCTGTCCCAGCATTCCACCAAAAAAATGATCGATAAAATGTTCGGCGTGGGGGCGGTGGGATACATCCTTAAGGAATCCACCTTTTTTGATGAAATCTACCATGCCATCTATGAAGTCACCCATGGCCGGCATTATCTCAGTCCTAAAATCCGTCGCATGTACGACCATGGCACGGACGGCTTTTATTTTTCCCAGGAAAAGAAACGGTCCCATCTTTTATCCAAAAAAGAACGTGAAGTGCTTCAATTGGTGGCCGAAGGGTTGAAGACCCGACACATCGCTGAAAAACACCACATCAGCGTCAAAACCGTTGAAACCCATCGTCGCAACATCATGAAAAAGCTGGATCTCTACAGCGTTGCCGAATTGACTAAATTTGCCCTTCGCGAAGGCATGACGCCGCCGTAAGGGGGGATAAATAAGGGAATCCCCGATTGATTCCCGGGTTGGGTAGATATAATA
>JAKSBM010000760.1 GCA_022361135.1 Desulfobacterales bacterium
AGCTTAGTTCCTCCTATTAATCGATCTGTTCGACGATTACTGTTAAATGACTGGTCCGTTTCAAAATTCTGCTTGCTCGTCCGCGGGCTCTGGCCCGGAACCGCTTCATAGAAGGACCGTGGTCGACAATGATATTTTTAACAATCAGTTTGTCGACGTCCAGCTCGTTGTTGTGTTCGGCATTGGCGACTGCTGATTGCAGTGTTTTGTAAATAAGCCCGGCTGCTTTCAGGGGCATGAACTTCAACAGGTTAAGGGCCTGCTCAGCAGACTTCCCCTTGACCTCGCTGATGGGCAACCGAAGCTTGAACGGTGAAATTCTTGTATATCTTGTAGTTGCTTTTACTTCCATAGCACTAATTTCCTTTGATCAGGTGAAGACGCTTAGCGTTTCGACTTTTTATCGCCGGCGTGCCCCCAGAAGGTTCTGGTGGGAGAAAACTCACCGAGCTTATGGCCAACCATATTTTCGGTTACGAAAACCGGGATAAATTTTTTCCCATTGTGAACAGCCAAAGTGAGACCGACCATTTCAGGAAAAATTGTTGACCGTCTTGACCAGGTTTTGATGACCTTATTGCTGTTGGATTTGCTGGCTTCCACAACTTTTCTGAGAAGCTCCTGGGCAATGTAAGGTCCTTTTTTCAGTGATCTTGGCATAATTTCACCTATTATTTCCTTTTAGCTCTTCTTTTCACAATGTATTGATCGGTTCTGGCATTCTTACGGGTCCGTTTACCCTTGGCAGGCAGACCCCAGGGAGAACAGGGCTGACGACCACCGGAAGAACGACCTTCGCCACCACCCATGGGATGGTCAACCGGGTTCATGGCAACACCACGAACGGAAGGACGTCTACCCATCCAGCGGGAACGACCGGCTTTACCGATGCTCACGTCACCGTGTTTTTCATTACCCACACGACCGATGGTGGCCTTACACTTCAGGTGGATCATGCGAACCTCACCGGAGGGAAGCAGGACCTGAGCGTACTTGCCTTCTTTTGCCATCAGACGAGCGTAAGCGCCAGCAGAACGAACGATCTGGCCGCCCTTGTTCTGTTTCAGCTCAATGTTGTGAATCCGGGTACCGGTGGGGATATTTTCCAGCGGCAAACAGTTGCCGGGTTTAATATCGGCATCAGCGCCGGTTTCCAGAATGTCACCGATCTTCACTTCCAGGGGAGCCAGGATGTATCTTTTTTCACCGTCGGCATAAACCAGCAGAGCGATTCTGGCACTTCTGTTGGGATCGTATTCAATGGCAGTAACCTTTGCCGGAATGCCATCTTTATCCCGCTTGAAGTCAATGATTCTGTATTTTTTCTTTGCACCACCGCCTCTATGTTTGGCAGTGATCCGTCCGTAGGAATTTCGCCCGGCTCTTTTGTTCAGATTCTTGGTGAGCCGTCTTTCCGGTTTCGTTTTGGTAATTTCGTCAAAAGAAAGGTATTCCTGAGACCGTCTACCGGGCGATGTCGGTTTTGTCTTGATTATAGTTGACATAAATATACCCCTTTAAACACCTTCAAAAAAATCGATTCTCTGGCCAGGCATCAGTGTGACGATTGCTTTTTTCCAGTCTTTTCTCTTACCGACAATCCGTCCGCGCTGTTTTACTTTGCCTTTCATCTGGATGGTTC
This sequence comes from Desulfobacterales bacterium, assembly GCA_022361135.1. Next base: position 1,643 of record JAKSBM010000760.1, read on the forward strand.
TGACCTGCTGAACCTGGATGTTGAATGCCTTTTCAACAGCATCTTTAATTTCCATCCGATTGGCTCTCTTATCGACCTCAAAGGTTACCTGATTGTGCAACTCTTTCTGAAGGGTTGTTTTTTCGGTAA
>JAKSBM010000403.1 GCA_022361135.1 Desulfobacterales bacterium
AAGTATACACGAGCCGGTGGGTGTTCCCTTGGGAATGGTCACCGGTTTTATTTTTGGGCAGGGCTTTTGAATATTTCACTGCTTTTTTTCTTGCCATGTTTCCTATCTCTGGGTTAGGGATATGAGTTATTTTCAACCTATTACAACTTGTTTTCCATGGGTGATCCAGTTTTGATCTGAATCCCTACTTACTTGAGCGCTTGGACGGAAAGGAATACAAATGTACGGCAAATCAAAGGTGGTGTTTTTCTCCCTGGTCTTTTTTCTTTTTCCCCTGTTCACGGCCCTGGGGGCGGATGGGCTTGGTGATTCCTTTGCTGATTATGAGTTTGTCATGGATGATTTGGGGGAAATTTGTCTGGACAATGATTTTGCCTACACCATGGAAAACTTTGATGATGAAAAGTTTTATCTACGGGTAAAGGAAATCGGCCCCGGGCTGTTTCAATATGTCCCCCAGGTGCTTAATAAGGTCTTCCAGGAACGGATTCATTGTGTGGCTGGGGCCCAGACCCATGAATTGCACATAAAGAATTTGAGCCGGGAGGAGGTGGATTATTTCCTGAAAATTACCAAGGAGATGGGGGAGGAATATCATCTGGCCATTGGGGTCTTTTTTGCCCCGGATGATGCCACCCGGGTCGAGGATTATGTGTTCCGCCGTCTGTCCGAAGAGCATAATGCCTGGTTTTTGGAGACCCGGTTCACGGTAACGGAAGCGGCCAGCGGATATGGGGTAAGGGTCAGTCTCCATAAAAAAATACGGGAAAATATTATAACGGTATTTTCCGATCCCCGGGCCCGGTGGGATGCAGGGGAGCGGGAGCAGTCCGGCCAGAAATATTTTTCCGCCCGGGTGAAACTGAACAGCCAATCCGATAACGAGGAGCAGATCTTTGGCTTCCATGGCTTGGAGATCTTCCGGAACCAAGGCGGGGCGGTCCTTTTCCTGAAAACGCTTCCGGGGTATTGGGATCCCCAGGCGGACTCCGGCCTGGGGGCGGCAAAGGTCAAGGCCATCCGCCGGATTCTCATCAATGGAAAAGAACTGGGCATCCTGGATGAGATCCAGTCTGGGAACATGGCGGGGGAGATTCGGGATTATGCCTTCCTTTGCCAATTGAAGCCCGCCCATGTGGACCGATTGAAGCAGGGAAAGACTATCCGCTTTAACATCGAGGCCACCAATGGGGAACGGTATGGGGTTGAGTTCCCCCTGGCCGGTTCTGCCAAGGCCATTGACCAGGTCCTTGAAAAAAAGGTGGCCGCCCGGAAGCTGCCCCCCCTGGTGGCGGCCATGGAGAAAAAGGATTATAAGTACCTGACCGCTTTGGTCCGGTCCCGGGCCGATGTGAATTCTCCCGTTTACAAAGGGCATCCCCCCCTGGCCCTGGCCGTGAAACTCAAGGATCCTGAGATGATCCGTATCCTGGGGACGGCGGAGAATCTGGACACGGAGTGGAAATTCCCGGATGGGGACGGTTATCTCCATGTGGCCGCCCATTATTACCACGGCACTGAAGTGCTCAAGGCCCTGCTGGATATCGGTTGTTCCGTGGCCATCCGGGATAAAATAGGTCGGCAGCCCCTGAGCCGGGCCGTGTGCTATGAAGGGTTTGGGAAATTGGATCTTTTGTTAAAGTCCGGGGCTGATGTGAATGCCGTGGATGATTCCGGGAATTCCGTGCTCCACCATACCGCCTCCAACTCCTATGCAGATACCACGGAATTGAAGTATTACGTGGACCACGGGGGGAAAATCAATGCCGGGAACCAGGACGGGGATACCCCATTTATCATTGCCATTAAGAACCAATGCTGGTCCCATGTCCGTTACCTCATAAATGTGTCCGATGTGAACGTCGAGAACCGCAAGGGGCAGAACGCCTATGCCGTGGCCAAATCCTATCGGGATGCCCCGGATCTGACGGAGAAAATTCCCATGCTGGCCCTGGCCGATGGGGTGGCCCGCCTGGAGATGGAAAAATCCTTTGTCGATCTGGTGAGGATGCTGGAGCCTAGGGAATATTATTACATCGGGTTCAGGGAGTTCCGGGATATGGACCCCGAGGTGCGCATCAAATACAAAAATGATGAAGGTCGATGGGTGGACAAGGGATGGTACACCTTCCGTGGCAGAGAAACCATGCTCGTGGCCAAGACAAAGCATCCGGTCTTCTATTTTTATGCCGATTACGGCGAAAAGTTCTCCGGTGTGAGGGACCCCATTGGGCTTGAGGTCATGGATACCGGCCATGACGACCGGGGTGGGGTAAAGATAAAGCTGGGCAAGAAATGGAAGGGGAAGAAATTTTTCAAGAAGTTGTAGGTGCGGGTATGGAAAATGATATTTAATCCAAAGGAGATATGAATGGGCATTCCGAAGGAATATGCATCCCCCTGCGGCCTCCATTGCGGTGTTTGTGCCATCCGCATGGCCCACAGAGACGGCAACGCCAAGTTTAAGGCCCGGCTTCTCAACCTTTACCAGGGCAGGGTGACGGGCAAGGGCACATTGCCGGGAAGTGAGAATTTGTCCCTGGACGATATCCGGTGCAAGGGCTGCCTATCCCATGACCGGTTCATGCATTGCCAACAATGTGATATCCGGGACTGTGTTGAAAGTAAAGGGATTGAGGGCTGCCATTGCTGTGGGGATTTCCCATGCGCATTCATTGACAATTTTCCCATGGCTGTGGGCAAACGGGTCATCCTCCGGGCGGTTCCCGAGCGACGGGAAAAGGGAACAGATCAATGGATGAAGGATGAATGGGACCGTTATCTTTGTCCCCAATGCGGCCATGCCCTTTTCCGTGGGGCTGCCCGGTGCAACCGATGCGGGGTGGACGTGGATCTGGACGGATAGGAATCGGATCTTTTTAATGGTCGGACTTGATTTTTTTGCCATGAACCTGTAAATATTACGGCTTTTTCCAAAGAAAATTTTTAGCAGACACTTCCAGACCGGACCCCGGAGCAGGGGCCCGGTCTTTTTTTGTGCAAAAAGGGCAAGACGATTTATGGTGGAATTCATTCGATCCAGAACACAGAATGCAAAAAACGATATCATTTCCGGGATCACCGTGGCTTTGGCCCTGGTGCCCGAGGCTGTGGCCTTTTCCTTTGTGGCCGGCGTTGATCCCCTGGTGGGGCTCTATGCCGCCTTCATGGTGGGGCTGATCACCTCGGCCCTGGGGGGACGGCCCGGGATGATCTCCGGTGCCACCGGGGCGTTGGCCGTGGTCATGGTTTCCCTGGTCAAGGAGGGGGATGCCATGGGAATGACCCTGGCCCAGCCCGTTGCCGGCATGGGGCTGAACTACCTTTTTGCCACGGTGATCCTCATGGGGATGATCCAGATTCTGGCCGGGGCATTGAAGCTGGGCAAGTTCATTCGTTTGGTTCCCCACCCGGTGATGCTGGGCTTTGTCAACGGCCTGGCCGTGGTGATTTTCCTCTCCCAATTGAACATGTTCAAGGCCGTGGATGCCACGGGACATCTGGCCTGGCTCCCCATGGCCCAGCTCTGGCCGGCCCTGGGACTCACCGCCCTGACCATGGGGGTGATGGTCTTCCTGCCCAAACTCACCCGGAAGCTGCCCCCGGCCCTCACGGCCATTGGGGTGGTGACGGCGGTTTCCCTCTTCCTGAACATGGACACGGCCACGGTGGGCTCCTTCATCCGCAGCGGCGGAGGCGAAGGACTGCGGGGTGGTTTGCCCGTTTTCCAGTCCCAGATTTTTACCCTGGTGCCCTTTACCCTGGAGACCCTGAAGTTCATCTTTCCCTATGCCTTTATCCTGGCGGGCATCGGCATCATTGAATCCCTGCTCACCCTGAACCTTTTGGATGAGATCACCGAAACCCGGGGGAATTCCAACCGGGAATGCATGGCCCAGGGCGCGGCCAATATTGTCACAGCGCTTTTCGGCGGCATGGGGGGCTGTGCCATGATCGGCCAGTCCATCATCAATGTAAATGCCGGGGGCCGGGGGCGGCTTTCCGGCATTGTGGCCGCCTGCACCCTGCTGGGATTCATCCTTTTTGCCTCGGGCTACATTGAGCTGGTTCCTATTCCGGCCCTCACCGGGATCATGTTCATGGTGGTCATCGGGACCTTTGCCTGGTCCAGTTTGCGCATCATTCACAAAATTCCCAAGTCCGATGCCCTGGTTTTGATCTCCGTTTCCATCCTCACCGTGATCTTTGATTTGGCCGTGGCCGTGTTCATGGGGATCATCATCTCCGCCCTGGTATTCTCCTGGGAGAGCGCCGTGCGCATCCGGGCCCGGAAACGCTTCCGGGAGGACGGGACCAAAATCTACGAAATCTGGGGGCCCTTGTTCTTTGGTTCTTCCAAGATTTTCATGTCCAAGTTTGATGTGAAGAATGACCCGGATTGCGTGGAGATCGATTTCATTGAATCCCGGGTGGCGGATTTCTCCGGCATCGAAGCCATCTCCGTCATGGTTGAAAAATACGCCAAGGCAGGCAAACGGGTGACCCTGAAGCATTTGAGCAGCGATTGCAAGGAGATGCTCATGACCTCGGATGCCAAATACCGCCGCCTCATTGTGGAGGAGATCGACGATCCCCGCTACCATGTCATGTCGGCCTTCCATTGCCCGGAGGAGGCCGTGGAGTAAGTGGCCGAAGGATTTGAGATGATATGATTCCCATCCCGTTGGGGTGAGAATTTCAATGTGAAAAAGGGCTTTGTCGCGGGGGATACCGTGGCAAAGCCCTTTTTTTATTTTTTGCCCATGGCTGTCCCAGGGTAGACCGGACTGGAGTCAAAGTCAGCGGTCTGGTAGGTGAATCGATGCTTTTCGTGGAAAAAGGCGGCCAGGGGGCGGGTGGTGCCGGCCACCCCAAATTCCCTGGATTGGGTGACGGCGTCCAGGTCCAGCATGGCGATGAGGTTTTCCTGGAGTTGGCCGGCCCGTTGGATGACGTTTCCCTGGGGATCCACAATGAGGCTGAATCCCCTTCCCCCGGAGGCCACCCCGTGGACGCCCAGACCATTGACGCTGACGATATAGCATTGGTTCTGGATGGCGGCGGCCTGGGCCAGGATGAGTTCCTGCCGGCGGTCCTGGGTGCCGGCGGCCGTGGGAACGAAAATGACTTCCGCGCCTTTGAAGGCCAGGTCCCGGATGAGTTCCGGGAACCAGAGGTCATAGCAATTGCACAGGCCCATGCGTCCTTTGCCCGGGATGTCAAAGACCAGGGTTTCCTTCCCCGACGCCGTGTTCTCATGGGGCCGCCAGGGATACATCTTATGGTAGGTGTGAAGAAGCTCTCCCCCAGGACTGAACACCGGGCAGGTGTTGTATATCTTGCCGTCCTTGGATTCGTAGATGGAGCCGGGGATGAGGAAAATTCCGTGGTCCTTGGCAATTTTGGCACATTGGTCGGTGATGGGGCCGGGGATGGGCTCTGCCCGCTTCTCCGGGCAGGAGGACCCTTGGATGGCCAGTTCCGAAGCCACGATGATATTTACCCAGGGGCTGTAATATTGGATCAATTCAATTTCTTTGACCATGTTTTCCAGGTTGCGCCGGATATCTCCGGGAACCACTTCCAATTGGCAGGCGGCCACGCCCAGTGGACGGCTCATAGGGACTCCTTTTCAAGGGTAAGGGGTAAATGACAGTGGACCCAGGCCTGGGCTCCCAGGGAGGTGGCCGGGGGATATTGGGTGTGACACAGGGGCTGTGCATGGGGGCATCGGGGGTGGAAATAACAGCCCGACGGCGGGTGGGAGAGCCGGGGGACCTCCCCTTCTAAAATGCCCAGGGGGGCGCGTCGGCCGGGATCGGCCACGGGCACGGCCCGTTTCAAGGCCCGGGTATAGGGATGGCCGGGATGGGTGAAGAGGCGCCGGGCGTCCTGGATTTCTATAATTCGGCCCCCATACATCACCGCCACCCGGTGGCAGATGTGTTCCATGATGCTCAGGTCGTGGCTGATGAAAAGATAGGTGAGGTTGAATTTTTCCTGGAGATCCTTCATCAAGCCGATGATCTGGGCCTGCACCGACACGTCCAGGGCCGAGGTGGCCTCGTCAAAGACAATGAACCGGGGCCGGGTGGCCAGGGCCCGGGCAATGGATATCCGTTGCTGCTGTCCCCCGGAGAACTCCCGGGGATAGCGGAAGATATGCTCCGGTCTCAGATCCACCAGCCCCATGAGACGGACGGCCGCTTCCAAACGCTGGGCTGGAAAGATATCCGGGTCCAGTGCCAAGGCTTCCTTGAGAATCTGGAAGACGGTCATCCGGGGATTCAGAGATGCCTTGGGATCCTGGAAAACCATCTGCATCATGGGGCGGAAGGGCTTGAAGGACTGGGGCGAAAGGTGGCTGATTTCTTGGTCCCGGAAATGAATTTTTCCGGAGTGGAGGGGGGCCAACCGAAGCAGGGTGCGGCCCAGGGTGCTTTTGCCGCAGCCGGATTCCCCCACCAGCCCCAGGCATTCGCCCTCCCGGATGGTCAGGTTCACATCATGGACGGCCTTGATCCAGGATTTGCGGAACACGCCCTCCTTGCGGGGGAACCAGGTGTTGATCTGTGTGGCTTGGATCAGGGGATTCATGGCTGTCTCCTTGGGATGCATTGAACACAGGCCACCCAATGGTCCGGACCCACCTGGATATCCCGGGGCTTGGCACGGCGGCATTCCGCCCGGACACCGGGGCAGCGACTGCTGAACCGGCACCCCTGTGGGGGATGGACCAGGTCCGGGATCTTCCCGGGAATAAAGGAGAGGGGTTTGGGGGAGCCCAGGGTGGGAACGGCCCGGAGCAGTCCCTGGGTGTACGGGTGGCCCGGGTTGGCAAACAATTCCCGGGTGGGGCCGCTTTCCACAATGCGACCGGCATACATCACCGCCACCCGCCGGCAGATTTGGGCCGCAATGCCCAGGTCGTGGGTGATGAAGAGGATGGCGGTTTGTTTTTCACGGCACAGGGTTTTCAATAGGTTGAGAATATGGGCCTGGACCGTGACGTCCAGGGCCGAGGTGGCTTCGTCGGCAATGAGGACCCGGGGGGAGGAGAGCAGGGCCAGGGCAATGCGATACCGCTGGGCCATGCCCCCGGAAATCTGCCAGGGGTACAGGGCCAGAAGGCGGCGGGCATCGGTGAGCCCCACCTCTTGGAGCTTTTCCCGGGCAATGGTTTCCTGGGCCGCCCGTGGGCTGCATTGGTCCTGCCGGGCCCGTTGTTTCACTTCCCCATGCAGGTAGAGGCGGATGAGCCGACGCAATTGTTCCCCCAGGGTGAAGACCGGGTTGATGCTGGACTGGGGGTTTTGGAAAACCATGGAGATTTCACGGCCCCGAATTCGGCCCAGGGCCTTGGGAGCAAGGGTGAGCAAGTCCCGATCCAGGAACCGGATTTCTCCACGGGGGCGGCTGTGGGGGATGAGGTTGAGTATGGATTTGGCAGTGACGCTTTTGCCCGATCCGGTCTCCCCCACCAGGGCCAGGATTTCCCCGGGAAAGAGATTGAAATTGACCCCTTCCAGCACCTGGGCACGGCCCCGGGGGGTGTCAAAACCCAGGGTGAGGTCGGAGACCTGGAGGACGGGGGCTTGGGTATCAAGGGCGGCTGTCATGGATCCTCCTAACGATTGGCGGCCAGGACGTCCTTGAGGGCGTCGCCGAAGAGGTTAAAGGCAATGACCACCAGGAACATGGCCCCACCGGGAACCATGGAGATCCACCATTCCGACAGGATATTGGGTGCCCCTTCCCAGACCATGAGCCCCCAGTCGGCCCCGGGGGGCTGGGTGCCGAAACCGATGAAGCTGAGCAGGCCGATGGAGATGATGGCCGGCCCCAGATCCATGAGTACCATGACCCCCACCGGGGTGAGGATGTTGGGCAGGATGTGGCGGAAGATAATATAGCCCTTGCCGTAGCCCAGCATCTGGGCCGCCTCCACAAAGAGCATGCCCCGCATGGCCGTGACCTCCCCCTGGACCAGCCGGGTGTACCAGGGCCACCAGGGAATGGTCAGGGCGATGATGGCCGTGAACCAGCCCGCCCCCACCATCAGGGCAATGGCCATGGCAATGAGGGTGGCGGGAAAGGAGAGAAAGACCTCCACCACCCGGGAGATGAGGGCACCGGAAATCCCCTGGTTGTACCCGGCCCACAGCCCCAGGGGCACGCCGATGATGCAGGCGAAAAAGACGATGAGAAAGCCGCCGAAAATGGAGATCCGGGCGCCGAAGATCACCCGGCTGAGCAGGTCCCGGCCGTAG